>CAYNAM010000103.1:0-9158 GCA_964395065.1 uncultured Ventosimonas sp. | reverse complement strand
GAGTGATAGTAGTCTACATAGTAGCTAGTTTCAGCTTCATGGCAAAACTCTCCATTGTAGCCTTCTTCTTTTAATAAGTTAATAAAACTTATATTCGAGTCGATAATATCGTAGGGGTCGATACTGTTAATACTATTTTTAGAAACAATGATGTTATCCATTGCGTTATCCCGTGATTGATAGAAATTTTTGCGAAGTTAACACAGTTGATATAAATAACCTAGTGATTTATGAGGGATTACTCTGTAATACTTTTTATGTTTTTTTCAACAACCTTCATAACTTGTTGGTTTAGTTCGTCAAGATTTTGATACACATCATCACAAAACGCTTGAGAGGGTTGATAGTTTGAATCATTAAAGCGTTTTATTTCTTTTGCATGTTTTTTTCTAAATGACGCTTTTGGTTTAATTTTATTTAATGCTTCAACGGCCTCATAGTTGTGGGCATTACTAAACGCACTGGTATAGTTAGATATTTCTTGTAGATATTGATTATTTGCTTGCTCAATGGCTTGTTGAGTACAAGGTTTTAATGACTCTACTGTCTCTTCCGCTACAGCAATAGAAATAATCCCTAAGCTAAATATAGAAACAAATAAGTAATGCATTAGAGCAGTTCCTTGGCTTAAAATAATCTCTAACGAAAAATCTTTAAATCAGCTGTTAAACATAATAACATTCTTTTATTGTATAAAGGCAAAAGGAATACAATTCATTTAGTTGTTGTTCACATAAGAGCGTTTTTTTATATTGAGGTGTAATATGTCTGGTAAAAAATTGTTGATGATTGTTGGCGATTATGTAGAGGACTATGAGGTTATGGTTCCTTTTCAAGCATTATCAATGCTTGGTTATGTAGTTCACACGGTATGTCCTAATAAAAAAGTAGGTGATAAGGTTAGAACGGCTATTCATGATTTTGAGGGTGAACAAACGTATAGTGAAAAACCTGGCCATTACTTTGAGTTAAATTATAATTTTGATGAAGTAAATGTTAACGATTATCTCGGTTTGGTTATTCCTGGTGGTCGAGCTCCAGAATATTTACGCCTTAATAAGCAGGTTGTTAAGATTGTTCAAGATTTTTCACAAAAACCAATTGCAGCGGTCTGTCATGGCCCTCAGTTGCTAGCGGCGGCCGGTGTTTTACAAGGAAAAAAATGCAGTGCTTACCCTGCCTGTGAGCCTGAGATTGGTTTAGGCGGGGGCATTTACCAAGCAATTGATGTCGATAAGGCGATTGTTGACGGTAATTTAGTGACAGCTCCTGCTTGGCCTGCTCATCCTGATTGGCTTGCAAAGTTTGTTGCATTGCTAGGTGCAAAAATTACTCTATAGTTTTTAATGTGATAGGGATTATGGGATTAAATCCCATAATCTATCTTTCTAAGATATGCACGGGGACTTGTAAATGTTAGGAACAGTCATACATGATACAGATAAGAATCAGTTTACAATTGATATAGGTGAGTATTGTGCTTATTTGGCTTATAGCAATGTAGGGGGGGATATTATTGATATCTATACAACTTATGTACCAGAGGCATTAAGGGGACAGAATATAGCTTCTGAGTTAGTCGGGGCAGCAATAGATTATGCTAAGCAAAATAATTTAAAGATTATTCCAACTTGCTCTTATGTTGAAAGATATATGCAACGCAAAGGACTACAAGGTTTGCTAAAACAAGCTTGATGTTTTTATCAACATCAAGCTTGTTGAGTGCTATTAACGATTAGGAAGGATATCTTTTAATCGTTTATGCATAAGGAGGATGGTCTTTTCTGTTGTTTCCCAGTCGATACACGCATCTGTTACAGATACACCATATTTTAATTGGCTTAAATCTTTGGCAATAGGTTGACTTCCCCACCCTAAATTACTTTCAACCATGAGACCAACGATGGATTTATTGCCTTCTACAATTTGATTTGTAATGTTTTCCATTACTAATGGCTGTAAGGCAGGGTCTTTGTTAGAATTTGCATGGCTACAATCAATCATAATATTAGGTATTATTTTTGCCTTTGCCAATTCTTGTTCACAAACAGATACGCTAACTGAGTCATAGTTAGGACGACCATTTCCACCACGTAACACAACATGGCCATAAGGGTTTCCTCGTGTTGTTACGATAGAAACGCCACCTTTTTGGTCAATACCGAGAAAGCGATGTTGATTAGAAACAGATTGTAGCGCATTGATTGCAACAGTGAGACCGCCATCTGTGCCGTTTTTAAAACCCACGGCAGATGATAATCCTGATGCCATTTCACGATGGGTTTGTGATTCGGTAGTTCTTGCACCAATAGCCGACCAACTTATAAGGTCTTGAAGATACTGAGGGGTAATTGGGTCTAATGCTTCTGTTGCTGTTGGTAGCTCAAGTTCAGCTAAATCCAACAGGAGTTGGCGACCAATTTTAAGTCCATCTTCAATTTTGAATGAGTCATCTAAATAAGGATCGTTAATAAGCCCTTTCCAACCAACCGTTGTTCTTGGTTTTTCAAAGTAAACACGCATAATTAAAAAGAGTGTATCTTTTACTTGGTCTGCCAGTGCTTTTAAACGTGTAGCATATTCCTTTGCTGCCTTTAAATCGTGAATTGAGCAAGGTCCAACAACAATAAATAGACGATGATCCTTACGGTCTAAAATATCACGCACGACTTGGCGACCATAAGAAACTGTATTGGAAGCTGTCTCTGTTAGGGGAATCTCTTGCTTAAGTTGTTCTGGTGTAATTAATGCGTTATTTGAAATTACATTTAAGTTCTCAATAGGTAGATTTGTCATTACATTACTCGTCAAGCTCTTTTGCTTCGCAAATAGCGATATTATGGTTACGGTGTATAAACAATAACATATATACAGTATTTTTCTCTAGTCTAGCGCAAGAAGAAAATAATATTTATTGAATAATCCAATAAATTTATTTTATAGATGAAAAATAGAGTAGTGGACAATAAGTTTTAATGGATGGTGTTAAACGTATTATAATAGTTATTTTGCAATACCAGATAATTCATAAATGACAACTGAAATAAAATTAGATAATACTTTGTTAAAACGTCTTGATGAAACAATGATAATTGATCGTCATGGATTGCGTCGGGATTTTTTTGCGTTAAAAAAGCAGTTTGATGAAAAAAAAATGGTTCGATGGATAGAGCGTTTACAAACTTCTACACAAAAAGTATTGAACCGAAAGCAAAGTATACCTCCCATTCGTTATGATGATAGTCTACCTATCGCTGCTAAAAGAGAAGAAATTAAAAAAGCGATTCTTAGCCATCAGGTAGTTGTCATCGCTGGGGAAACAGGATCAGGTAAAACGACGCAATTACCTAAAATTTGTTTAGAAATTGGGCGAGGTGTTCATGGCTTAATTGGTCATACTCAACCAAGAAGATTAGCCGCTCGTAGCGTGGGGAACCGAGTGGCGGACGAGTTGGCAACGCCTTTTGGTGGTCTAGTTGGCTATCAGGTTCGATTTGAAGATAAAAGTACTGAAGAGACTCTTGTTAAGTTAATGACTGATGGTATTTTACTGTCCGAAACGCAGCACGATCGTTTTTTGAACAGATATGACACAATTATTGTTGATGAGGCTCATGAGCGTAGTTTAAATATTGACTTCTTACTCGGATTTTTAAAGCTTTTACTACCTAAACGGCCTGATTTGAAGTTGATTATTACGTCAGCGACTATTGATTTAGAGCGATTCTCAAAGCATTTTAATAATGCTCCTATTATTGAGGTATCTGGGCGTACATACCCCGTTGATACATGGTATCGCCCATTAGTTAGTGAGTTAGATAGTGAGGGAAATACCTTAGAGGAAGACTTATCCGTAGATCAAGGTATTTTGGCAGCACTTTCTGAGTTAGAAAGCTTTGAAAAGATAAATCAACGTTCAGTTGGTGATGTGTTAGTTTTTCTACCGGGTGAGCGTGAAATTAGAGAGACTGCTGATATTTTACGTAAAGCCAATTTACGACATACAGAAGTTTTGCCTTTATATGCAAGGTTAACTCCTGCTGAGCAACAACGCATTTTTCAACCTACTCAAACGGGTCGTCGTATTGTTTTAGCCACAAATGTGGCAGAAACTTCTTTGACGGTGCCCGGCATTCGTTATGTGATAGACAGTGGTGTAGCCAGAATAAGTCGCTATAGTTATCGTGCTAAAGTACAGAGGCTTCCCATTGAGGCTATTTCTCAAGCCAGTGCTAATCAGAGGAAAGGACGCTGTGGTCGAGTTGAGGCAGGGATTTGTATTCGCTTGTACAGTGAGGAAGACTTTTTAAGTCGTCCGCTTTTTACTGACCCTGAGATTTTACGTACGAACCTCGCTGCCGTCATTTTACAGATGCTTCATCTTCGCTTGGGACAAATTGAAAACTTTCCTTTTATTGAGCCGCCGGAAGAGAAAGCGATTAAAGATGGTTTTACACTATTACAAGAGATTTCAGCAGTTACTTTTCAAGGGGATTTGAATAATTTAGGACATCAACTGGCTCGTTTACCCATTGATCCTCGTCTAGGTCGAATGCTTATTGAGGGGGCACGGTCTGGTGTGTTGGATGAGTTATTAGTCATTAGCAGTGCACTTTCTGTACAAGACCCACGAGAGCGGCCTATGGAAAAACAACAAGTGGCAGATCAAGCTCATGCGCAGTGGAAAGATCCAGATTCTGATTTTGCCGCTTTAGTTAATTTGTGGCGTGGTTTTGAGGAGCAGCGCCAGACATTGGGTGCTAATCAATTAAGAATTTGGTGTCGTAGAAATTTTTTAAATTATTTGCGATTACGTGAGTGGCGAGATGCTCATCGACAATTATTGTTAATTTGCCGCGAGATGAAATTATTAACACATCCAAAAACAGGAATGGGGAGCCATGAGTCCAGTTTTAATTATGATGCTGTGCATAAGGCGGTTTTATCAGGACTGCTAAGCCATATTGGTCAGAAAACAGAAGACAATGATTATCTGGGAGCTAGGCAGAAGCGTTTTTGGATACATCCCTCAACTGGTTTAGCCAAAAAACGTCCGCAGTGGGTGATGGCTGCCGAGTTGGTAGAAACTACAAAATTATTTGCACGTATTGTCGCTAAAATAGAACCTGCATGGTTAGAGGTATTAGCTCCTCATTTATTGAAACGAACTTATTTAGAGCCTCACTGGGAGAAGAAAAGGGGGCAGGTCATTGCTTTTGAACAAGTAACTTTATATGGCTTGATTATTATAGGACGACGTGCTGTTCATTATGGGCCTCACGATCCTGTTGTTGCTCGAGAGTTGTTTATTAGAGAAGGCTTGGTAAGAGGTGAGATTGTATCCAAAACGAAATGTTTGGAGATTAATCGCCAGTTGATGGAGCGCTTGGATGAACTTGAGGCCAAAGCACGTCGCCGAGATATCATTGCTGATGAGGAAACACTTTATCAATATTATGATCAATATATACCACAAGATATTTATCAAACAGCCAGTTTTGATAAGTGGTATCAGCGTGAAAGTAAGATTAATCCTAAGCTATTAATACTGACAGAGTCTGATGCTTTAGCGAGAGAAGCCAATGAGGTGACCTCTAATCAGTTTCCAGATAGTTTATTGTTAAATGACTTGACGTTATCATTGAGTTATATTTTTGAACCCGGTAATCCTCGTGATGGTGTTACCGTAAAAGTGCCAGCGCCACTCTTACCACAGATGCCTAAAGAGCGTCTTAATTGGTTGGTGCCAGGTCTCTTAGAGCAGCGTGCAATTGCACTTGTGCGTAACTTACCTAAATCAATTCGTAAGAATTTTGTTCCTGTCCCTGACTTTGTAAAAGCAGCTTTGGCAGCAATTCCTTTTGCTCATGGATGTTTATATCAAGCTTTGGGGCAACAGTTATTAAGAATGACAGGGGTTCGTATTCCGGATGATGCGTGGGGGGAGGCTGAGGAAGGGCTTGATGACTTTTTAAGGATGAATATAGAAGTGGTTGACTCACAAGGTAAACGATTAGGTGAGGGTAGGGATTTAGAATCACTTACTATTCGTTTTAGTAAAGAAAGTCAGGCAGCACTTGTTTTACCTCAGGAAAAACAAGTGAATACAGCAGTTGAAGCAAAACATTTTGAGGTTTTGCCTTCCACACAACAACACAAAGTGGCTGGGGTAAGCATGACGGTTTATCCGGCATTATTTGAGGAGAATGGTGTTGTAAAAGAGGGTCGGTTTTCTACTCAAGCAGAGGCTGACTATCAACATCGTCGTGCTTTACAACGTTTATTGTTACAGCAATTAGCAGAGCAGGTTAAGTTTTTACGCAATAAGCTACCACTACAAACAGAGTTAGGGCTCTATTTTAAAGATATTGGCCGATTAGATGTTTTACTGGATGATATTTTATTAGCTAGTGTGGATGAAGCAATTTTAGCTGATGAGACGATACTTCCCCGCGATGCCGATAGCTTAACTGTTTTAGCCGAAAAAAAACGAAGTGCTTGGTTTGAAAGCGCGAATAGCTTTGCGGTATTGGTCGTCAATATTTTGACTCTGTACCATGGTTTACAAAAGTCTTTAAAAGGTAAAATAGATTTAGCGCAAGCAGTCGCCCTAGCAGACATAAAGCAACAGCTCGCTAATTTGGTTAATTTGCATTTTGTTAGGGAAACGCCGCTAGAATGGTTAAAAGAGTATCCTCGTTATTTAAAAGCAATAGAGCAGCGTTTGAGTAAGCTACCCGCACAATTACAGAAAGATCGTATGTACAGTGCAGAGTTGACGGAGTATTGGCATTTATATCAAGAAAAAAGAGACAAGCATCTTAAAGAAGGAAAGAGGGAGTCGGCATTATGTCTGTATCGATGGATGATAGAGGAATATAGGGTTTCTTTATTTGCGCAACAGCTAGGAACAAAACTTCCTATTTCAAATAAGCGTTTGAGGAGGCAGTGGCAACTTATTGATCAATAAAACGTGGCAGGTATTTTAAACGAAAGTATAAAATTTAATAGAATGGTGATATTTTATTTTAAAATCATTGAATTAATCGGTTAATAATGATAAAAACTCATTACATGATAAGTTTTTATTATGATTATGTTTGTAGGCTGTTATAAAATTCTGTCTTTCTTGGGCAGCCTGTAAAAAAATAAATATCGAATAATAAAACTAGGGATATACTATTAATAAAACTAAGGATATACTATTGCTAAATATTTTATCCTATTGTCTAATAGCAAATGGTAAATGTTAGACAATTGATTTATTAATATGCTTAACGTGTTGGTAGTAACTCTGAAAAAATTGGTTATGGATAATGATAGGAAAAAATATTAAAGTGCTACCCTATTTTAGACAAGGTTGGTATTTAAGTTTTTTTCTGTCCATGCTGTTTTTACTTATTATTGGTTGTAGTAGTAAACAAAATAGTAGTTGGGAGGGCGAGTCTGATTTAGCTGGCCAACATATTTTAGTGGTTATTAATAAGCTGAATAGAAATCCTGATGTTATAGAGGACTGGACGGATTATAAGCGTTATACTTGGCGGTACTGTAAAGTGCAAGATATGTCCGCTTTAGGCGTTCGTAATAATGGAGCTTATTATCTAAAACCAAAAGTTTTATGTTGTAATATTGAGTTTGATACAGATAGAAATAATCTTATCCTAGATTCTAAAGGATTAGATATTTGTCCTGTAAGTGATAGTTTAAGTCGGTCCAAATAGTAGTTACTGTTGTGAAATAATGCGGTGATGAGTAGATTTAGGCAGTGTTAGTAGTTGATGTGATTGATTTTAAAGAAATGTATAGGGCATTTAATAATAAAAGAGGCTCAGTCACTTATTCTGCTGGATGAATATAGTTTTATTTAAATAGGGTAAAGAAGTTGTTCGTTAATCCTTTATTAAAAAATTATGAATCTTTATTAGCACCTATAAGTATGGATAGCTTCGTAGGCCAAGATGCGCGTTATTCAGAAAATTTTGAAGAAATAGAAAGTAGTATATCAAGTGCAGCGGCGCTATTTACAAATACAGTGACTGATTGGCCAAAGGTTATTGATTTAAGTGTAAAGCTTTTAACGACACAATCAAAAGATATTAGGGTCTTATGTTGGTTTACTTGGGCTCTTTTTAAAAAAGACTCTTTTGAGGGATTGCAGGTAGGCCTTTATATTACTAATGCCCTTATTGAAAAAAACTGGGCTGATATTTATCCCACTAAACAACGAACGCGGGTTTCTTCATTTGACTGGCTTGTTACGCGCATAGAGCAGCTATTTCAAGAGACAGTTCCTGTTTATGAACATGTTCCTTTATTTACTGCACTTTTAGAAGAGTTAAAGCGGCTGGATGGTATTTTAACTAGCCAATGGCCCGATCAGGATAATTTACCACTCATTATGCCGACTTGTCGCCGTCTTGAACGAATGCTTGCTAGTGACTCTGAAACTAATAAGGCGGATGCTCAAGTGGCTTCTTCGGCAGCGGCAGAAGCAGCCGTCAAGGCTTCTTCACTTGTTTCTTCTGCTCCTTCCTCACTGACTGTCGTATCATCGCTTGATAATGAGCGAGATGCTAATAAACTGCTTCGTACATTGCAGGATAATAGCCGAGCTTTATGTGCGTGGTGGTTAAATCAGAGGCCGACAGATATTAAAGCATTACGGTTAAATCGAACACTTTTATGGCTGATCATAGAGACTTTGCCTGAAAATAAAGGTGGTATAACTGTTTTGCGGCCTATTCCTAATGACAAGATTAATAATTATAAAGAGCGTTTAGCGCAAGGACTTTATGCTGACTTGATTGTTGATGTTGAGGCCAGTATCTCTAAAGCCCCATTTTGGCTAGATGGTCAGTATATTGTCTGGCAATGTGTTAAAGCATTGCGAATTGATGCGGCAATGGTTGAGATAGAAGTACAGCTAGCTTTGCTTTTAGAAAGATTACCTCAATTGATTGAACTGCAATTTCATGATAAGACCCCTTTTGCTGATGAAAATACAGTCTCTTGGATTAATGAGTATGTCCTGCCAAGACTACAAAGCCAAACGACAACGCTGACGACGCAGTCAATTACCCAAAGTGTTGGTGAGCAAGCACCTTGGGATGTGGCCTTGCATGAAAGTATTTCTGTACTATCTAAAGTAAAATTGA
>CAYNAM010000102.1:0-9206 GCA_964395065.1 uncultured Ventosimonas sp. | reverse complement strand
CCAAGTGGTTCCATGTAAAAACACAACTGCATGTTTGACGGTGTCTAAATCCCCGATTACTTTATGTCGATCCAGTCCATAGTCGCCAATTGTTTGCGGCAATGGGTAGCTCAAGGCTTGTGCAAAAAGTTGACGCACTCTTTCTACCGCATGCTGCCCCCATGCCACTGAGTATGCATGTTGATAAAAATGACTGGCTATTTTTTCCCTCGCCGATTGCTTATTAAGCCCTGCAACAGGCGCGTGAGTATAACGGGTTAACCATGCGCTTTTTAGTAAACCTTGCGCATCAATAACTAAATCATAAGAACCTGCACGTATTTGCTTTTTAAATGCTTGCCACTCACCTGAACGCCATGTTTTCCATATATTTTTGCGCCAACGTCTTAAGGCAACAGGAATTACCTTATTCACAGCCGGATGCCAGCTCGGTATTTCGGCAAATCCTTCCTCTACAACCCAGTCAAACGTAATCTCAGGAATAGCTTTTTTAGCATCCGTTAAAGCGGGCAGTGTATGAATCACATCACCTAATGAGGAAGTTTTAATCAACAACACGCGCACTTAATTTACCTGCCTAACATCAATTAATTTATCAAGTGCTGATACAACTAACTCAGGCTGTAACTGCTTTAAGCAATTATAATGTCCAAACTGACATATCCGCTTAAAACAAGGGCTACAGGAAAGTCCTAAACGCACAATCGCTACATCATCGGACAAAGGAGGCGTAAATTGAGGAGAAGTAGAACCATAAACAGCAACAAGTGGCTTATTTAATGCTGCTGCCACATGCATTAAGCCAGAATCATTGGTTATTACTGCATTAGCACAAGCTAGTAAGTCAATTGCTTGAGCCAAATTGGTTTGCCCTGCTAAATTATAAAAATTTTCTTGCTGGTCTTTTGGTAATAAATTACGGATCGTTTCCCCCACAGGAAAATCATTTTTAGAACCAAATGTCCAGATTTGCCAGCCCTCAGTTATTTTCTGCTCCGCTACCTTGGCATAGTATTCTGTTGGCCATTTTTTAGCTTCACCAAACTCAGCACCAGGGCAAAGCGCAAGGACAGGCTTATTCATTTGTAAATGAAACGTTGCTAGCGCTTCCTGCTGTGCATTTGGATCAATAACTAAATAAGGTTTTGGATACGGTCTTTCTAATATTTTACCTTTAGGATAAGCCAATGCCATGAAACGCTCAATCATGAGCGGATAAAGGGCTTTATCTAACGTACGAATATCATTTAATAACAGATAGCGCATCTCCCCTTTCCAACCAGTGCGCTTGGGGATTTTTGCAAAAAAGGGCACTAACGCCGACTTAAGGGAGTTAGGTAAGATGATAGCCTGATCATATTTATTTTTAAACGATACGCCGATTTCTCTACGTGCTTTAATATCTAACGCACCATGCCCTAAAGGGAAAGACAAAGCCTCCCGCACCTCTGGCATACGTTCTAAGATAGGACGGCTCCAATCTGGAGCTAACACATCAATCATACAGTCAGGGTGTTGTTTACGTAAACACATAAACAGTGTCTGCGCCATCACCATATCACCGACCCACGAGGGGCCTATTATTAGAATATTCATACGAGCTTATCGAGTCAATCTTAGAGTAATGGTGCTTATCATAACAGATATAAGCAGTATCCTAAACTATCCCATCAGGATACTATGCTTATCGCCGACCTAACAAATCAGTATCGCCCATATAACAAACAAGCTCGTCAGGAAACTTTTTATCTAATCGACTGTAATAAATGATTTTATCGCCTTTCTTTATCTGCTGACTATTATCTAGCTGACAAGATATTGAGCGTTTTTTGAAAAGACTCCATCCATCTCGATCAGGCCTCTGCTTGGGTGTTGATAAAGTAATATCCAATGAAAAGTCAGGCGCCAACTGCCATTCTTTTAAAGGACCTAGGGCATAAGTAAATTTTTCTGTAAAACGGCTATGAGTAAAATAACCATAATCACTTTCAAATAAGCCTAGTTTTTGTTCATAATTAATCTGTATAAAATTATCACCTGCATTTAAGCGTCCAGTAAAAACAGCCTTATAAGCCTTTGCACTGGAATTATCATTAAACCGATCAGAAATGCTATAAGGTATCATTGATACAGTTGCAACACTACTCAACCCATTAATATTCGTTACTACACTAACATCCACAGGCAAAATAAATTCAAATTGCAATCGTTCACTCTGTTTGGCTGCAATATAATAAACAGCATCAACATCACAACTTGTGTAGGAGCAATCCATGGTTAATCGCTCTTTTTGTACTTCTAAATTTTGAGCAGTATTATCTGACGAGACCTTACTTAAAAAAGATGAAGGGGCTTCTGGAAACCACATGGGAGCCCTTAAATTAGCTAATACATACCCTGATAAACTCACGATAAAAACACTTAAATAAATCGCTCGCATTGTATTTTACCCTCTATTTATCAGAATCTATAACAAAGATTACTATCAGTTAGGCTGTTTATCATCATAAGATCCATACAGTTAATCATTGCTATTGGCATTCATATAAAGCCCTAACGAGAGCCAAAGCGCCATCACCTTTTTACGTTCATCTGCAAATTGATCTGCCATAACTAAACTAGGCTTATTTTGTAAAGCCAATCTATGCACTGCTGAGCGATATGCTCGATAAGTATCTTGTAACCAAAGAGCATCCTCTGGCGTAATAAGGTGTGTCTCTGCCATCGCATCTAAAATTCTAATATTATCGGTATAAACAGACAATTCAGGGTATTTCCAAGACCATGCAAGCGTAACAAACTGAGTCATAAACTCAATATCAACCATTCCACCTGCATCGTGTTTTAAGTTAAATAACTGCTCAGCATCAAATGCATTATCACCTAAACCTGACTGTGTCATCGACGTGCCCAAGTTATCACGCATTTTTTTACGCATATCACTCACTTCAGCCTGCAACTTCACTAAATCACGCTGTATACCTAGCACTTCAATACGAATGGCCTCAAAAGCTTCAGCAACCTCTTTGGCACCTGTTAATACTCTTGCTCTAACTAATGCTTGATGCTCCCATGTCCACGCTTCTGTTTCTTGATATTTTTGAAAACCTGTCAGACTACTTACTAATAAGCCAGCATCGCCTGATGGCCTTAACCGCATATCCACTTCATACAAAATGCCTGATGTTGTTTGAGTAGTCAGAATATGAATCATACGTTGGCCTACACGGGTAAAAAATAATAATCCATCTATCGACTTAGCCCCATCTGTTTCTGATTGAGGATCACCATTATGAATAAATACTAAGTCAAGGTCAGAATTGTGCCCCATTTCAATACCACCAACCTTGCCATACCCAACCACAATATAATCCAACTCACAGGGGCTACCATCCAAACGTTGTGGAACACCATATTTAACTACACATTGACGCCATGCAAGATGCAATACCTCCGTGAGTATGGCCTCAGCTAGCCATGTTAAATAATCACTTACTTTCATTAACGGCAAATTACCTGCAATTTCAGAGGCTGCAACCCTTAATCGATGAGCAAGTTTAAAATGGCGTAAAGCCTCCATTTGTTGTTCCAAATCATCTTCAGGAATACGCGCTAAATGTTGACGTAACTCTGCAGCTAGATCTTGGGCAGGGGGTGGACTATAGAGCCTATCCTCATTTAACAACTCATCTAACAAAATAGGATAATGTGTAATTTGCTCTGCAATCCAAGGACTTGCAGCACAAAGCAACAACAACCTTTTTAAAGTTTCTGGATTTTCTGTTAATAACACCAAGTACACAGAACGCCTTGCAACTGCTTCAATCAGTGGCAGTACCCTTAAAATACTCAACGTAGGTTGCTCTAACTCAGCTGCTGCACTAATCAAGCGCGGCATGAAGACATCTAGCCTTTCACGCCCCTCACGTTGAACGGAGCGTAGACTAGGGCTACTACGCAAATCCATCAGTTTTGTATATAACTCTTTACTCTCTGTAAAACCTGCCTCATTCAATTGAATACATGAGCTTTCTTCATCCTGTGTTCTTACCCAAAGCGGCAACCACTCATCCCCCACAGCTCCATTAGACTCTTGCTCTTCTTCCTCAGGGTCAGCAATCACCTGCTTGAAATGCCAATCAATACGCTCACGATATTGATTTAAAGCTTCATAAAATATATCCCAACTGTCATAGCTCATCATTAGGGCCACTTTTGCTTGATCAAGAGCATTATCAGGCAGCATTTGTGTTTGTTTATCTGCGAGAGCCTGTATTGCATGCTCAACATAACGTAAAAAGCAATAAATTGACTTTAACTCATCAACAACCGCACAAGGTAAATACCCCTCACCGGCTAATGTATCTAACACATTTAATAATGGTCGCTGTTGTAAACTTAAATCGCGCCCACCATGAATAAGTTGAAAAGCCTGGCCAATAAACTCAATTTCTCGAATTCCCCCAGCACCCAGTTTTATATTGTCATCCATTCCCTTGCGTTTAACTTCTTGTTGAATGAGTTGTTTTAATTTGCGCAACGACTCAATGGCTGTAAAATCTAAGTAACGGCGGTATACAAAAGGTTTTAAGATCGTTAACAACTCAACACCAGCTTCTGGGTCGCCTGCTACAGCACGCGCCTTAATCATGGCATAGCGCTCCCAATCACGCCCTTGATCTTGGTAATACTGCTCCATCGCTGCAAAGCTATAAACCAAAGGACCACTTGATCCATAAGGTCGTAAACGCATATCAACACGAAAGGCAAAGCCATCAGGCGTGATACTATCCAGTGCTCTAATTAATTTTTGACCTAAGCGTGTAAAGAACTCTTGATTATCGACTGAGCGCTTTGCACCCTCAGTTTCGCCCCCTTCAGGATAAGCAAAAATCAAATCGATATCAGAAGAAAGATTTAACTCTTGCGCGCCTAACTTACCCATTCCCAAAATGACTAGATGCTGGGGCTGGTTGCTATGTCGCCCTATTGGTGTACCTAATACTTTCACTTGCTCGTCATAAAGCCAACGATAGGCTTGATCAATACTCGCGTCAGCAAAATTAGAAAGATCATGACAGGTTTCTATTAAATCAGCCTGTCTTGTAATATCCCGCCAAATAATCCGTACTTGCTGACGATTACGTAGTTTTCGCAAGCAACGAAGCAACTCATCCTCAGATGAAACATCCTCTAATCTAGCCTTGAACTGTGAAACCATTTCTACAGATGAGACACCATGGTCTAACTCACCACTATCAATAAGTTCAAACAACACATCAGGTGATCGTCTAAACTGATCTACAACAAACTCACTACAGGTTAAAACTCTCGCTAACTGCACCTTTTTATCTGTTGCTAGACACTCATAATTAGCCATTAAACCTTTTTTTTCTAATGCTTCCATTACAATATCAACGGCATGTTGCGTTATTTTCTGAAAATCATTAGGTATTTCAATTAGCGCAGGTTTTTTCATCATTAAAGTCCAATTAATGGCCGTCATAAAAGGTAGGAATTTAAAAAAACAATACAATGCCTCATACAAGGCCTTACATGCAGGAATCATTATAGTAGACAGTATAATGAGAAGAAACAACAATTCTAGACAAAATGAAAGTAATCAAACTGATTAAACTCGACCAAAGAACTAAGACAAATTAAATAATGAAATAGTAGACATCACACCCTACTTATCAGTATCATTACCCACTCTTTTATGCACCCGTAGCTCAGCTGGATAGAGTACTGCCCTCCGAAGGCAGGGGTCGTGGGTTCGACTCCCGCCGGGTGCGCCATATAAAGAAGCTATCAAATTGATTTATATGAATTTATTTTTAGCCAGTATTTTTAACGACCCCCATTTTAGCCCCTATTATATTTTGCACCCTATTTTAATTATTAAAATTCCATTTTTTATTTCGCGGGTATAAAAAAATACCTAGAGGGGCAGTCAAGCAAATTAAAAAGTGTAACTTTTACCTTACCGCCCATTTTTTAATAGTGTATTCTTTTGGGGTAGGTATAAAAATTACATTTCCTTTATGACAGCTACCTTCTGTGGTCTTTTCTTTACGAACTCATTATCTCTAGTTTGCCAGTGCTCATAAATTAAAGTAATTTTTTCATCAGGAATATCCCCCCCATATAACTGTTGGATTGATATTTTTTCTGAAGCTAACTGTTTAATCCTTTCTCTATCTAATATTACTTTTGATATCTCTGCTTTTAGTTGCTTAATTGCCGCCTTAGATTCTGCTATTTTTAAAGATAGTTCTCTCTTTTCAGAATAGAATCCATTATTTAGTTTAATACGAGTGTTAAGAGAATAAGTCTCTACATATTCCTGTACCTGATACTGAGTATATTGTTGATTATATGTTTGTAGATTATGCTCTTCGTTCTCTAGAGCTATCTGATATTCTTTCCATACGGTTTCTAGTATATCGGCTTCCTCTTTTGTAACCACAGATTGATTATAATCTACGGATTTTTTCCATCTTAAAAAAGTACTGTAAGAAAATGGAATATAACTATTAAACATATAATGATCGTTCATCTGTTTTAATTGATCTATAAAACTAGCACGTTGCGGTAAGCCTGCAGGAGCATCTAATGCTGGACTACAGACAACTGCTGCCTTACAACCAGGATTCCACATAATGACATCCGACAACAATGATTCTGGATGCAAAGAAAGCACCGAAAAATGCTTCAACTCTCCATGATGTTGATATGTTGAAGAAGCATGGCTATCTGTCAGTTTAATCCCAAGATAGGCTGCAAATGACATCATATAAGATTGCCCTGGTGGGCCAGGCAGAACTGCACCAGCAACTCCCCCATAGATTGTAAATTGGGTTTCATTGGATAAAAATTCCCCAGGAACACTGGGAATCGGATCATTTTCCGCCACCATACGATAATGTGTCAATGTTGATTGTTTCACAAATTCTGTATTTCCTACTCGTGGAGACCCGAAAGTATAGAGAATTACATTATCTATATTTTGGGTCTTTTTAATCCAGTCTGCAGCCAGTGTGGCAATCGCACCACCAAGGCTATGCCCAACTACAATGACTTTTTGATCTAAGTAAAAACGATTAAGGTATTTTTCTATAAAACCTTTAATTGCCTTAAATGACTTATAAAATCCAATATGCCCTCTAACGCCATCAGGATATTGTTCCATTTGCACCTGTATCGCTTTAGCGTCTGTAAAAAAATCTTGGGTTTCTTGTGTACCACGAATAGAAATCAACACAATTTCATCCGAATGGGTAATAAATCCCTGGGTATCCATCCCTCCTTTTTTATTGGCATCATCAAAAAAATGAATTTTCTTAGGCGTTTCAGCCTCATCGGGAATCTCACGACGATTATCAAGAGCCTCTTGGTATAATTTATTAGCGAGGTAGAGTTCAGGATCATAAGGGGCTATTTCAAAGCGCTTTGAGTAAGGAACGTCCTCTAATAGAAGTCCAAAACGCTGTGGATCACCGATGGCCTTACCATAAATCCCTGACTCATAATGATTGGCTAACTCACTAATAAAAACACTGTTAATCATCCCCGTGCCCGGCTTTTGAGGATAAAAATAACCATTGGCAACAGGATTTCTAAAATAGTCATCAGGAATAATTTCTTCCTCAAAATCTCTATAACTCAGCGCGCCTAAGATACTGAGCTGATAAAGATTAAGACTTGAAAACTCATTAGATAAGGATAAAACTGGACGATAAGCCCTTAATGGTTTGATTTCTAAAACATGTTTGCTCTTAGTTTCAAGTCCTATGCCATATTGAGGGATACCTTGTCTTTTACTCCCCGAAATATAACCTCTAATATTGTAAGCTAGCGTAAACTCCACACGTGGGAACTCTATTTTGCTACGCCATCTCGTTCCAAACACCGGCAAATGCCCCACATGTTCCACTAAATGCCGAACTTCAATATCTGGATGGTAAATCGTACTGTCATTGAAATTGGTATGCCCCCCTGCAACAGCCTCAAATTCATCTTTTTTGAGCCATTTAGTTTGTTCAGCAGCGTATTGGAGTTGGGTGATAGGAAGGGGGTAAGCATCTCTTAGGGCTAAAGCCCGATAAAATACATCATCTCCCTTGTATTTTTCAGCAAAGCTTAAAATTACGCCACCACAAGGTAAATCGTCATGCTTGGCTGAGCCACTGCCATCCAATACCCCCTTATGCACAGTCCCCTCACTGTCTGTCAGTAAATACTGCAATCCCCCATAGGCTTTGCCATTACCTTGCTGATCCACTAACTGAAACTCAACCCAACATTGATTATTACACTCTAAACATTCAACCATTATTCGCTCCTATTATTCCGTGCAGTTGGGATAAACCGTACAGGTTTTGCCATCCATTTCAAATGTTCTATATTTACCAGGTGCTAAATCACAAAAACCAATTAGTTTATTATCACCTTTTCCAACACAAGCTTTCCATCCCGTTGGGGTTTGCTCCCATGAACCTTCAAAATAAGGTTTTTCCTTAGGATTTAACCTAAAGTCCACCGTCACTGTTTGTCCTGCCAAGTTATTTCTGGCTAAATAAAAACTCAATTTACCTTGTTTAAACCGATCTTCAGGCAGTTGCCACTGCTCATTCGGCGCTTTGCAATTTAAGACTTTTACTAATCCTTTAGGCATAATCCGAAACGTCCATTGGCACAAGGAGCGGTAGTGTAACGGTTGCCGGTCTAATAACTTTTCATCGCGGGCATCATAAAATCCAATACCAGCCGCAAAGCGATCTCCATCCTCTTTGTCATACTTCTTACCATAGAGCATATACTCGCCGTATTTACCAAGGGCTTCGATATTGATGGAGCGAATTGGCAAGTAACATCCTTTTACTCTTAAAAAAGTCGGTAGTGTGAGCTGATAGGTTGAATCTTGCTCTTGCCGCACTGTTTCAGGGTTTAAGTACATGTCATAGCGCTTTATTTTTTTATTGGTCACACACTCGTCCGTTCCTTGTTTAGGCTCATAGCGGACTTTAAGCACTAGCTTGATTTGGGCAGGTACTTCACCCGTTAAGGTAAAGTAGGTGGTTCTTCTTGTATAGAGTAAGCTGGCGATGATAACCACGATGACAAGAAGACCGAAAATAATCAGGTATTTATTTTTTTTCATTAAAATTCCGAATAGTAAATGAGTTCAAATAACTAAAACTTAC
>CAYNAM010000101.1:0-9224 GCA_964395065.1 uncultured Ventosimonas sp. | reverse complement strand
TCGCGATATTGTGCTGATGAAGTTGCAAGCGGTTGGTCTGCGAGGTGCTGCTGGTTTAATGCCTGATGAGTTGTCTGGTGGCATGAAGCGTCGCGTTGCGTTAGCGCGAGCCATTGCAATGGATCCTCAAGTTTTGTTGTACGATGAGCCTTTTGCTGGGCAAGATCCTATTGCCATGGGTGTATTGGTGCGTTTAATTAAGTTATTAAATGATGCCTTAGGCATTACCAGTATCATTGTTTCACATGATATTGATGAAACCTGTAGTATTGCCGACTATATTTATGTGGTGGGGAATACACAGGTATTAGGTCATGGTACGCCTGATGAGTTGAAAAAAATGGATGATCCGAGAGTTCTGCAATTTATAAAAGGTGAACCAGATGGTCCTATTCATTTTCAATTCCCAGCAGGTGATTATAAAGAAGCTTTACTGGGGGAACGTTGATGCAGGCTCAAAAGAAAGTGGGAGTGTTAGATCGTATCCAATTGCTTGGTCGATCTGCCATTGATACCATTGCAAGCCTCGGTGATGCTGCGATTTTTTTAGTGCTTTCTCTGATCGGTCGTCGTGGTCCGGGCAAGCATTTTCGGTTATTGATTAAACAAATTTATTTTGTGGGTGTTTTATCGCTGCCGATTATTATGGTATCTGGCTTATTTATCGGTATGATTATGGCGCTACAAGGCTATAATATTTTGATTAGTTATGCCTCTTCTGAAGCTGTAGGGCAAGTGGTGGCGTTAAGCCTTTTACGTGAACTAGGGCCTGTGGTAACAGGGCTTTTATTCGCAGGGCGTGCAGGTTCTGCTCTGACAGCAGAAATCGGCAATATGAAAGCCTCCGAGCAATTATCGGGTTTAGAGACTATTGGTGTTGACCCTCTAAAATATGTGATTGCTCCACGTTTATTGGCCGGCTTTATTAGTATGCCGCTGTTATCCACTATTTTTGTGGTGGTGGGTATTTGGGGCGGGGCGATGGTTGCTGTGGACTGGTTAGGGGTGTTTGATGGCTCTTATTGGGGTAATATGCAAAGCAGTGTGCGATTTGGTTATGATGTGTTAAATGGCTTTGTCAAAGGCTTAGTTTTTGCGTTTGTGGCGACATGGATTGCTGTTTATCAAGGTTATTCTTGCGAGGCCACCTCTGTGGGCATCAGTAAAGCCACCACTAAAACAGTCGTTTATGGTTCCCTTGCTATTTTAGGATTAGATTTTATTTTAACTGCACTTATGTTTGGAGAGATGTAATGAATAACCGTGCCCTTGAAATTACCGTAGGTCTTTTTGTATTGGCCGGTATATTGGCATTCGCTTTATTAGCATTTAAGGTGAGTGGTCTAACAATAGGACAAAATAATACAGGAACTTATAAAGTAACTGCTTATTTTGATAGTGTCGAAGGTTTAAAACTACGCTCACGCGTTTCATTTGCTGGGGTTACCATTGGTAAAGTGACCAGCATTGCGATTGATCCTGAAAAGTATCAAGCAAAAGTGACCATGGAAATCAGTGATACTGCTAATTATCTACCTGCTGATTCTACTGCCATGATTTATACTGCTGGCTTATTAGGCGAAAAATACATTGGTTTTAGCTTAGGTGGCGATGAAGAAGTATTAAAAAATGGTTCTGTAATTAAAGACACCCAGTCGTCTTTGGTGTTAGAGGATTTAATTAATAAGTTTATTATGGGGTCAGATGATTCAGGCAAAGATATTGCAAAACAGTTAGGTACCCTTAATGATACGTTAAAAGAGTTGATTAAGAATAATCCAAGTGTTGCTAATTAATATTAATAATGAGGAATTTATGATGAGCATTAAAAGATATAGTCAGTTTATTGTTGCACTATTATTTGCCGTATTTTCAACCCTAACGCTTGCCGCTGAGCAAACACCACAACAGGTAGTGCAAAACACTGTAGATGCATTATTAAAAGATCTAAATACTAATCGTGCAAAGTATGCTAAAGATCCTGAAGCGTTTCATAAAGCATTGCATACCTTATTAACACCCGTGGTCGATGTAGATGGTATTGCTCGCAGTGTCATGACCATTAAATATGCACGCCGTGCAACTCCAGCACAAATGGAAACCTTCAAAAATAATTTTGAGCAAGGTTTAATGCAGTTTTATGGTAATGCGTTGCTAGATTATGAAGGTAAAGGAATTAAAGTATTAAAAACTATTCCTACCGATAGCCCTGATCGTGTAGGTGTTCAAACTGAGATTAAGGGTAATGATAACACGATTTATCCGGTGTCTTACACCATGGTTAAGTTAAATGGCAAATGGATGGTTAGAAACGTAGTGGTTAATGGGTTAAACGTGGGTAAATTATTCCGTGACCAGTTTGCCAGTGAAATGCGCAATAATAAAGATGATTTAGATTATGTTATTAATGATTGGGCAGATGCGGTAGAGCGTGCTCAAGAACAAGCAGATGCTGACGATAAAAAATGAGTATAATGACTGGTAAAGAACAAGCTACCTTAACTGAAGGTAGTGCCGGTGAGTTAAAACTAGCAGGACAAGTAGATTACCGTAATGGTAAACATTTGTCCGAGCTGGGTCGATCAATCATTACTCAGAGTAAGGCGAGTGCATTTACTTTGGATTGCTCGGGCGTAACACGAACGAGCAGCGTGGGTGTTTCTCTAATTTTGTCATTAATTCGTGATGCTAATCAGACGGGAAGAACGCTTTTGATTAAAACATTAACAACGGATTTAGAAGAAATAGCAAAGTTTAGTGATTTAAAAGATGTGTTACCGTTGAGTGATGATTACCAAGTAATAGGATAGATGAATGCAACCAAATGAAGTAAAGAAGTTTTTAGAAGAGCGATTAGTAGGCTCTCGTGTTGAAGTAGAGGGTGAGGGGTGTAATTTTCAGCTCAACATTATCAGTGATGAGTTATGTGCATTAAGCCCTGTTAAGCGCCAGCAACAAGTGTATAGTTATCTAAACCCTTGGATTGCCGATGGCAGTATTCATGCCATCACCATGAAGTTTTATACACAAGCTGATTGGGCTACACATAACTAAACGTATAATTGTTAGAGAGAATTGAATGGATAAGTTAAAGATTACAGGTGGTACGGTTCTCAATGGTGAAATTCGTATCTCAGGCGCTAAAAACTCAGCATTACCTATTTTGGCGTGTACATTATTAGGTGATACGCCTTCGGTTATCTCTAATTTGCCGCATTTGCATGATATTACTACCATGATTGAGCTCTTTGGTTGCATGGGTATTCAGCCAACCATTGATGAAAAGTTAACCTTAGAAATTGATGCTAGTAGCATTAAAACCCTTGTTGCGCCTTATGAGTTAGTAAAAACCATGCGCGCTTCAATTTTAGTATTGGGCCCAATGCTTGCACGTTTTGGAAAAGCAGAAGTCGCATTGCCTGGTGGTTGTGCAATTGGTTCACGCCCTGTTGACTTGCATGTACGTGGCTTAGAGGCTATGGGTGCAATCATCAAGATTGAGAATGGTTATATCAAAGCAGAGAAACCCGCAGCTGGTCTGCATGGCGCTACCTTTATGTTTGATACGGTGAGTGTAACGGGTACTGAAAACTTGATTATGGCAGCAGCCCTTGCAAAGGGTAAAACTGTTTTACAAAATGCAGCAAAAGAGCCTGAAGTGATTGACCTAGCGAATATGATTAACCAAATGGGTGGTCATGTTAGTGGGGCGGGAACAGATACTATCACGATTGAAGGGGTTGAGCGTTTACAAGGTACTGAGTTTCGTGTGATGCCTGACCGTATTGAAACGGGTACGTATTTGGTTGCAGCGGCTATTTCTGGTGGTAAGGTAAAATTAAAAGATACCGATTCGCATATTTTAGAATCTGTGCTTATTAAGTTACAAGAAGCCGGCGCTTTGATTGATGTAGGTAATGATTGGATTAGCTTGGATATGAAGGGGAATCGCCCTAAAGCGGTTAATCTTCGTACTGCACCATATCCTGCATTCCCTACCGACATGCAAGCGCAGTTTATTGCATTAAATACAATTGCTGAAGGCACAGGCGTTGTAACGGAAACGATCTTTGAAAACCGTTTTATGCATGTCTATGAGTTAAATCGCATGGGCGCTAATATTTTAATTGATGGCAATACCGCGATTGTTAAAGGGGTTGATCGATTAATAGGTGCGCCCGTGATGGCTACTGACTTACGTGCTTCAGCTAGTTTAGTTTTAGCAGGTTTAGTAGCCGAAGGTGAAACCTTAATTGATCGTATTTATCACATTGACCGCGGTTATGAATGTATTGAAGAAAAACTTCAATTATTAGGTGCAAAAATTAAGCGTGTGGCAGGCTAGACTGTTTTAACGCGATAAAAAAGAGGGCATTAGCCCTCTTTTTTGTCTCTGCTATTTATTCTCAGTATTGAACATAGCGTTCTAAGAGTTTATTTCTAAACTTATTGCTTGGGTCGAGTTGTTTTTTGAGCTCAAAAAACTGTTTAGCTTGCGGGTAAGCTCTCTCAAATTGTGCTTGGCTCGCAATAATTTGGTAAGGTAAATAATAACTACCTTGATGCTCAATTACCGTATCAATGAGTTCTGTTGTCCACTTATTAACCGCTTGTTGGTCTTTTGAAGTAACGCCTTGTTTGTAGTAAATCACAAAAGCAAATACATCGGTTTTAGCCCAAGCGAGCAATGAGCCGCTGTCTTTTTTAGCATGGCGGATAGAGATGTTGAGTACATTAACATTATGCTTACGTAATATAGTGATTAGTTGGGGATAAAAATTATCAAATTGATTCGTTGGTATAAAGTATTCTTGTAGCACAAAACTACCTTCTTTCGTGGCGATTGGTGCTAGTTCCGCTACATTGTAGCTGGCCTCGTAGTTACGCCAAACAACTTGTTTTTTCGAGTATAACCAGCGGTCATACAGTTTTCTAAAGCGCTTGGCTAAATTGCTACTAGAAAGTAGCGCAATTTGTTTATGTAATTTGCTGTAGTCTTGGTCTTTAGGTTGTAATCGATCTGAAATAGTCGGCGCTTCGTTGGTTGTTACGTAGGTGACAGCACGAACTGTTTTATAGTCTGGTGGGTATATCAGGGTGTTATGAAACACAGCATGTGTATTGTTATTAACGTATTTTTGAAAATAGTCATGGTATTGAGTAATCGGCATCTGCTGGCTGGTGCGTTTTAATAAAGTATTGTTAGTTAAATTGAATGTAGCTTCTGTTATAACACCCATTGCACCGTAACCACCAATAGCCCCGTAAAAGATGGTAGGGTTTTCTGTTGGGCTAGCAGTGATCAGTGAACCATCGGCTAATACCATTTTAATTTGTTTTACGGATAGAATGATAGGGCCTTCCCCCACATAACGCCCGTGGACGTTCACACTAAGTGATCCTCCCACCGTAAAGTCAGCATAGCTTTGCATGATTTGCACGGAAAGATTGTATGGATCAATTAGTTCTTGTATTTGCCGCCAGTTAGCGCCTGTTTCTACGGTAATTTCTTTCCTTTTAGGATCAAAGGCTAAGATATGGTTAAGTTTTTTAATATCGATTTGCAGTGCATTATCTGTTGCTGTTTGTCCGCCCATGCTGTATTTACCGCCTGCTATGGAAATAGGGCCAGTATGGTTTTTTACAAGCTCGACAACGTCAGCGGTTGAGGAGGGCTGGGCAATATCACTAATGGGGATGGGGTTAAGTTGGGTAATATCATTGCTGGTAAGGGGCTGGGCGAATGGAATCGTGTGTTTTAGGAGTAGCAGTAAAAAAAACAGCCATTTTTTTTTCAAAGGTTCATCCTTAAATATAATGATCGATAAGCTTGTATTATGAAATAAATATGGGTATCTGTCTATGTATTAGAAAGCTTGATAGCGTTGGTAAGGCAAGCAATCAATCACTCGTGTGTTTTAGAAAATAACTAAGAGACATTGTATTTTTAATTGTCTACTATTAGTCTTACATTTGTCTTAAAACAAAATCGTTTTATATTTTGGTGATCTTACAGTATTTTATTAAGAATGGTTATGGCATTGTTTGTTAAGAAACGCCATAATACTACTTAACTGAATAAGATGATAAATAATAAGTGTCTATTATGTTAACAATTGCATTATCCAAAGGACGAATTCTTGATGAAACTCTGCCACTTTTAGCAGAGGCAGGGATTACACCTACTGAAAATCCTGAAAAAAGTCGTAAATTAATTATTCCTACTACGCAAGAAGATGTACGTATTTTGATTGTACGTGCTACTGACGTGCCTACCTATGTGGAATATGGTGCTGCTGATTTAGGTGTGGCGGGGAAAGATGTGTTATTAGAATATGATGGCGATGGTTTATATGAACCGTTGGATTTGAAAATAGCACAGTGTAAATTAATGACGGCAGGGGTAGCAGGGAAACCAGCACCTAAAGGACGTTTAAAGATTGCTACCAAGTTCGTTAATATTGCCAAGCGCTATTATGCCGAGCAAGGGCAGCAAGTAGATATTATTAAGCTTTATGGTTCTATGGAGTTAGCGCCTTTGGTAGGGCTTGCCGATAAGATTATTGACGTGGTCGATACCGGCAATACTTTACGTGCCAATGGCCTAGAACCGCAAGACTTTATTGCTGCGGTGAGTTCACGTTTAATTGTGAATAAAGCAGCGATGAAGATGCAACACCGACGTATTCAAGAGTTAATTGATACATTACGTAGTGCAGTAGAATCTCGTCAACAACCTTAAAACAGGAAGATAAAATGTCAATAAATATCCGTCGTTTGTCTAGTAAGCAGGCTGATTTTTCAAAGCAAATGAATGATTTGTTAAGTTGGGAAAGTGTTTCTGATGATGCGGTGAACGGCCGTGTGTTAGAAATTATTAAAGCAATCAGAGAGCGTGGTGACGCGGCGCTTGTTGAATACTCACAAAAGTTTGACCGTGTGTCAGCAAAATCAATGGCGGATTTAACCTTTGATAAAGCGCGTATTCAAGAAGCTCTGCATCGTATTAGCCCTGAACAACGTAAAGGTTTGGAGTTATCTGCCGAGCGGATTCGGTTATACCATGAGCATCAAAAGCAAGAGTCTTGGCGTTATACTGAGGCCGATGGTACGATCTTAGGGCAAAAAATTACCCCGCTTGATCGTGTAGGTTTATATGTCCCCGGTGGCAAGGCGTCTTATCCTTCTTCAGTGTTAATGAATGCGGTTCCTGCGAAAGTGGCGGGCGTGCAAGAAGTGGTGATGGTTGTGCCAACACCTGATGATGAAGTGAATGATATTGTTTTAGCGGCCGCAGCCGTAGCAGGTGTTGATCGTGTTTTTGCGGTGGGTGGAGCACAAGCTGTAGCTGCATTGGCTTATGGTACAGAAACAGTTCCGCCTGTCGATAAGATTGTTGGCCCTGGTAATATCTATGTTGCTACGGCAAAGCGCCATGTATTTGGTAAAGTGGGCATTGATATGATCGCTGGCCCTTCTGAGATTCTAGTGGTCTGTGATGGTGGCACTAACCCTGATTGGGTGGCGATGGATTTATTCTCACAAGCTGAGCATGATGAAGATGCACAAGCGATATTAATTTGTGAAGATGCAGCCTTTATCGATCAAGTGGAAGCCAGTATCAACAAATTATTGCCAACCATGGAGCGTGAAAAAATTATTCGCACCTCATTAGAAGCACGCGGCGCCTTGATTCATGTGAGCTCGAAAGAAGAAGCATTAGAAGTGGCTAACATCGTAGCGCCAGAGCATTTAGAGTTGTCTGTGGCTGATCCTGAATCATGGTTACCCGGTATTCGCCATGCAGGTGCTATTTTCATGGGGCGTTATACTGCGGAGTCTATTGGTGACTATTGCGCAGGGCCTAATCACGTATTACCCACATCAGGTACTGCACGCTATTCTTCGCCACTAGGTGTGTATGATTTCCAAAAACGTTCCTCAATTATTTTCTGTTCTGAGAATGGGGCTGCTGAATTAGGTAAAACAGCTTCTGTGTTGGCGCGTGGTGAGTCGTTAACGGCTCATGCGCGTAGTGCTGAATATAGGATGAAAAAATAATGAATAAGTATTGGAGCCCTTTGGTGGATGAGCTAAGTCCTTATACACCGGGGGAGCAACCTAAAGTGGATAAGTTGGTAAAATTAAATACTAATGAAAACCCTTATGGCCCCTCTCCCAAAGTATTAGAAGCGATTAAGCAGGCCGCGACGGATAGTTTACGTTTGTATCCTAACCCTGATAGTGACCAGTTAAAACAAACGATTGCGAGTTACTACGATATTGAACCTGAGCAAGTTTTTTTAGGTAACGGTTCTGATGAAGTGTTAGCAATAGCTTTTCAGGCGTTACTAAAGCATGACGATGAAGAACGCCCTGTTTTATTCCCTGATGTCACTTACAGCTTCTACCCTGTGTATTGTGGTCTTTACGAAATCGTTTACGATACCATTGAGTTGGATGAATTATTTCAAATCCGATTAAGAGATTACTTAAAACCAAATAGTGGTATTATTTTCCCTAACCCTAATGCTCCAACGGGTATTTTATTACCTGTTGATGCGATTGCTCAGTTATTGGAAGAAAATACCGAGTCAGTGGTGATTGTGGATGAAGCCTATATTGATTTTGGTGGTGAGTCAGCGGTTAGCTTGATCAATCAGTACCCTAATTTATTGGTTGTGCAAACACTTTCTAAGTCAAGATCATTAGCAGGGCTTCGTGTAGGGCTCGCAATGGGTAATGCTGACTTAATTGAAGCATTAAACCGCGTGAAAAATAGTTTTAACTCTTATCCGCTTGACCGCTTAGCTCAGGCAGGCGCTATTGCTGCGTTTGAGGATACCGACTATTTTGATGAGACGTGCCAAGCGATTATTGATGATCGTGAAGATTTAGTCTCTGCCCTTGAACAGTTACAATTTAAAGTATTACCTTCTGCGGCTAATTTTATTTTTGTACGGCATCCACGCTTAGATGCTGAAATGTTAGCCAGCCAGTTACGTAAAAGAGGGATTATTGTTCGCTATTTCAACAAAGCGCGCATTAATCAGTTTTTACGTATTACAGTAGGAACACGCGAGCAAAATCAATTGTTAGTGGATGCGATTGTAGATATTTTACAAATGCAAGAGTAGTGTTGATTAAACAAAAAAAGGGGCATAGTGATTGCCCCTTTTTTTATGGAATATGATAATTTTAATTACTGTAATATTGAATCTTTT
>CAYNAM010000100.1:0-9301 GCA_964395065.1 uncultured Ventosimonas sp. | reverse complement strand
ACCCCAGGCTTCTTACATATCTAGGTAAATTTAGTTGTTTGCGAAAGTCATCGTGTAATGAGGCGATGAGTCTAACAGCTCTAACGTTGGGTCTAATAAAATCTAATGTAGGCATAATCTAGCCTCCTTTTTAACGTGTTAAACCAATGCCAGAGGCTTTTTTATCTAGCATACGTTTGACTAAGTCAACAATAACTGCCGCTGCTTCTACAGGTGGAGTTCCTGCACGGTGGATATTAGATATACAGGTTCTATCTGCTTCAACTGTTTTGGCTACTGTAGGGCTATAAACAGCGTAGCATGATAAACTTTCTGATTGTCCAAGTCCTGGTCGTTCTCCAACAAGTAAAACAACAGCTTTAGCGCCTAAGAGTTCACCGATTTGGTCTTCAATTTTTACACGGCCATAACGCACAAAGAAAGGTGTGCCTACGTCTAAGCCTGCACTTTTAAGACCAGAGAGTAGAGGTGGTAAAATTTCTTCATAGTTTGTAGTAATTGCATCAGTAGAGAGACCATCAGAAATAATCACCTGTACTTGAGGATTCTTTTTGCATTTCTCAAGGAGTGTCTTGATCGATTTTTCGCTTAAGATACGTCCCATATCAGGGCGTGTTAAGTATTGATCTTTATCGGTGATCTCCGATTGAAGTTCTAATAAACCTTGCTTCTCAACCCACTCGTGTGGAACTTCTTTTAATACAGTGTCTTTAGAGCGAGAGTGGTCAGCCAAGAAACGTAGTAAAGAGTTGGTTCTTGGTCTTACACCTGTTCTACCAGAACCTACACGTGATGCTGTGTTGTTTTTAAGTGCTTGTAAGGCTTCAAGGTTATGTGGGTGTTGTACACCTATCCATTGTTTGGCTTCTTTTGAACCTAAATCAATAGAACAACTTTCAACAGATGTATTGGATGTGTTGTTAGTCGCTGGGCTTGTGATGTTGCCTTGGGTCGTTACAGGTGTACCGCCTGTATTATTGATATTAAGTTTGCCTATTACTTCGCGAACAAGCGCATCAATTTGTTTTTGATCCATGATTAGTTACCCCTTATTAAAAGAAAAGAGAAGCGTCGCCAGCGATGCTAGTTAAACGGCCATTACTCATAATACCCATACTTTCTAACCAACGTTCAAACTCTGGTGCAGGACGTAGATTAAGTAGTTGGCGTACCATCGCTGTATCATGGAAAGCAGAGGTTTGGTAGTTGAGCATAATATCGTCACCCAAAGGCATACCGATAATAAAGTTACAGCCTGCCGAAGCAAGAAGAATTGCTAATGTTTCATTGACGTTCTGATCAGCATTAGCATGGTTTGTATAGCAAGTATCACATCCCATAGAAATACCACTTAATTTACCCATAAAGTGATCTTCTAATCCAGCACGCATAATTTGGCGTCCATCATAGAGATATTCTGGGCCAATGAAGCCAACTACGGTATTAACCATAAAAGGATTGTAGTGGCGAGCTAACCCATAGTTACGAGCTTCCATTGTTACTTGGTCAGCCCCATAGTGGGCATTGGCAGAAAGTGCTGAGCCTTGACCGGTTTCAAAGTAGAAAAAGTTACTACCTGAAATGCGGTTGTATTCTCTTCCTACGGCTTGAGCTTCATCAAGCATTTCTAAACTCACACCAAACTCTTTTAGCCCTTTTTCACTGCCGCAAATACTTTGGAAAATCAATCCACCTGGTGCACCTTTGCGAATAGCTTCCATTTGAGTTGATACGTGGCCTAGAACGCAACCCTGGGTTGGAATATTGTATTTATCAATTACTTCATAGATGGTATCTAGAACGCGACGCAAGTTTTCAACATCGTCTGTAACAGGGTTGACACCGATAACAGCATCGCCTACACCATAAGAGAGGCCTTCATAAATTTGTGCTTCAATACTTTTTACATTGTCACGTGTATCGTTAGGTTGTAAACGACCACTAAAATGACCTGGCAGACCTATGGTATTGTTGGCATGTTTAACAACGGGCATTTTTTTAGCACCGTAGATTAAGTCACCATTAGAACAAATCTTAGCAACACCTGCCACTACTTCAGAGCTGATACCTTTACGTAAAAAGGCAATTTGATCATCTGTTGTGTCATCAGATAAGATGTATTCACGTAGTTCGCCAATTGTCCAGTTTTTAATGCTGTTGTATGACGTTTCATTAATATTGTCTTGGATGAGGCGGGTGATGCAGTCTTCTTCATAAGGCACCACAGGGTTCATGCGGATGTCTGCAACAGTTAGCTCAGAAAGCACTTGTTTTGCTGCAACGCGTTCTTGTGATGTACTAGCCGAAACTCCTGCTAAAACGTCACCAGAACGGGGTTCATTTGCTTTCGCTAAGACTTCTTTTACGTCTTTGAACTGGTAGCTTTGACCAAAAAGTTGAGTTTTAAGTTTCATTAATTACACTCCGTTACGAAGGAAAAGCCAATGATTTAACAGTAATGGGTACGATTTCACCGCCAAATAGTGGGTTGCCAATATCAATATAATCACCTTCTCGTGTTATTACTTCATCAATAACAGCCAGTGTTCTGCCTGATAATTGAGGTTGTAGTAACATACCCAATACTTTGCCAAGGTCTTGACGGGCAATAATAATGAGTGGCTGAGAGCTAGTATGACGTGCTGTAAAACTCACTAAGGCTTCAACACACTGTTGTATTGCGTGATAAGTCACAGGCAAGTTATCAGGTAGTGTTAATGCATAGAGATCTTTTTCAGCATGTAAGTCATGTTGGGTTAATACTTGTTGCCAAGCAGATAGTAACGCATCTTTGTCTAATGGATCACCACTGACTTTGGTATGAATTACAGGAATATTACGAATAGGTAATTGAACTTCTTTGAGCCATATTGTGCTGCCTGATAAGGATAGAGTATGAGCCCCCGCTCCAATAACAGTTGCACGAATTGTTTGTTTAGGTTGTTTTAACACTAATGTGTTAAAGCCTGCATGGTTAGCGATTGAACGGGCAAGTAATGGACCGATATCTCCAAAGGTGAAGAGTTCGTCATCTGTTGCTGGTGCATAAACATAGGTACCTACGCCACCTGAAATAGTCAGTGCATTGAGTACGCCATGCATAGGCATAAGATCTGTCATCATGAGTTGGTTTGCTAAATCGGAAGGCTGGCCAATGATGACTTGATATAATAGGTCAGCCATTAAGTCTGTAACTTGAGCTAATTGCTGTTTTGTCAATGTTAGAGGATCACATTGAACACCAAATAAGGACTGACAAATTAATTTACCTGGGGCATGGGCACGAATGACTTTACCTTGTTGGTCTGTTTCTAATAGTCTTCCACCAATATTGATACAGGCTGATGCTTCTGTTTCACCAGCTTCAAATAATGCATAGTTAGCGGTACCACCACCGATATCAATATTTAATACTCGGCCAACGAGGGTTCGTGAGAGTTCACTTGCCCCCGAGCCATGACCAGCAATAATTGACTCTAAATGAGGTCCCGCAGTGGCGACAACAAAGTTTCCTAAGGTTTCAGCTAAACTCATGACAGCAGGGCGGGCATTACGTGCTTTTGATGTTTCTCCCGTAATGATAATAGCACCTGACTCTATTTCTTCAGGTGTTACCCCCGCTGTTTTGTATTGATCTAATATGAAAGCCAGCAGTTCTTCCTCACGAATACGACCCTCAAAATCAATAGGGGTGAAGATAACAGGGCTTTCATAAACGATTTCTCGTTTTGTAAATTCGTAATGGGGCACTTGAGAGATTGATGCACGATTTACTAACTCAAGACGAGAGAAAATGACTTGAGTAGTAGTTGTACCAACATCTATGCCAACGCTACGAATTACAGTAGTTGCCATGATAGTATTCCTATTCTGCTTTTTCGTTGGTTACAGGGCTTTCAGTTTCTGTATTTGGTATTGGTTCTGCATCAGATGCTTTAGGCGCAATCAACATAGCAACACATACAGCACTAATACCACCGACTAGTTTTCCAACAATCATTGGGAATATCATTGTTGGAACATTAATACCCGCAACGAACCCTAGGTGATCGCCTAGCGCAAAGGCGGCAGATACAGCAAAGGCACAGTTAATGACTTTACCGCGATTATCCATTCTGTTCATCATGCTAAACATTGGGATATTGTTGGCAAGGGTTGCAATCATACCCGCCGCAGCGATGTTGTTCATATTTAATAAACTACCTACTTTCATAAGAGGTTTTTCAAACCAGCGAGTGATTAGAAATACCATTGGGTAGGCTCCAAGTAAAATACAGGCAATTGAACCGATTACTTCCATTGCGCGCATGTCGTCAGTTACTGGGAGTTGGGTACTGAAAATAGGATCAAGACCTGGAATAAATGTCCAGCCTGTTGTGAATTTTAGGACAGCAGCAGCTAAACCGATAGTAATAATGCCCACTAAAATTTTGGCGAAAATCTGGAAGCCTGAAATCATTTTTTCAGGAAAAAGTTTTAAGCCTAAAACGATAAGGGCAGCAATAATAATTACAGGAATCATATTAACTAAGATAAAGATTAATGTGAATTCAGCTGTTTGCCCTTCAACACTGGCACCAGACATCATCGCGACTAGACCACCAGCAATACAACCCACTGGAATAGTTACAATACCTGCAAGAACACCTAAAGCTAAATAACGTCGATCTGATTTATCAATGATGCCTAATGCAACAGGGATGGTGAATACAATGGCAGGCCCCATCATTGAAGCTAATAAAACACCTGAGTAAAGTTGAGCTGCTGGGGTTGTAGCTAATTGTTTGGCAAGGAAGTACCCACCCATGTCAGATGCCAGCAAAGTACCTGCAAACATAGCAGGATCAGCACCGAGTGCTTTGTAAACTGGGATGACCACTGGGCCTAATACAGTAGCAATAACTGGCGCTAGCGCCGTCATCCCCACCATGGCTAAACCTAATGCACCCATAGCCATAAAACCTTCTTCAAACTGTCCGCCTGATCCATCAATGCCTTTTCCGACTTTCCCTAATCCTATTTTTTGTAGAACAGTTTCTGAACCCCCAAATTGAGCAAATATACGATCAATTGCTGCAATTAGCATGAAAGCCATCATGATATATACAATTACTTCATTAATACTCATTTGGCTAAACTCCTATTCTATTTAATTAAGTCAAGTTGGTTGTTAAGTATTTAATGCATCCTGATAGACACTTATAATTTGGTCAGCAGTTGCGGTTCTAGGATTGGTAGTTAAGCAGATGTCTTGTATTGCAGCATCTGCGAGTTTTGATAGGTCATCTGTTTTTGCACCGAAATCGGCTAATCGCTTTGAGAGCCCTACACCATTGATTAATTTTTGTATGGCATGAATAGTTTCATCCGCTTCTATACTTTTGCCTGTAAGAGCATGACCAATTTCAGCATATTCTTGTTCACACACTAATTGGTTAAAGCGCATAACACTGGGTAGCATGATGGCATTACACATGCCATGAGCTATATGGTATGTACTGCCAATCTGATGTGCGGTGGCATGGCATAAGCCTAAACCACTATTGGAAAATGCCATGCCTGCCATATAAGAAGCAAGCATCATAGACTCTCTCGCAGGGATATTAGAACCTTGCCCTACTGCAATAGGCAATGCTTTGCCGATGAGATTAATCGCACGGTGAGCAAAGCCTCGGGTAAGTGGTGTAGTATGCAATGCAACATAGGTTTCTATGGCATGCGTTAAGGCATCAATCCCCGTGATTGCTGTGATTTCAGGGGGGACGCCTAAGGTTAGACAGGCATCAATAATGGCTAAATCTGGTATTAACTGTGGGTGTACAAGTACCTGTTTAATTCCTGTTTCAGTGTTAGTGATAACAGCAATATTGGTTGCTTCAGAACCCGTACCAGCGGTAGTTGGAATGGCTATTAAGGGAAGGCGTTTTTTTAATTTAAGGTGACTGTCTGATAAACTAGAAATAGGCAAGTCAGCATTAGCAGCGAGCATTGCTGTTACTTTAGCTGCATCTAAAACAGAGCCTCCACCCAACGCAAGTACACTATCGCATTGTGCAGAAATCAGTTGTTTCGCTGCATTTTCTACGACCTCGCTAGTAGGTTCACCACCTGCATAAGTGATGATTTCATATTCTATATTTGAACTATTGAGTGAGCGGTATAAACCATCATCTATATTTTGTTGGTGTAGGTAGTTATCGACAATAATGAAAACACGCTTTAAATCTCTTTCAGCGATGGCTTGCCCGCAACGTACCAAAGCACCTGCTCCAATAAAAGTTTGGGGAGGTACACTGAACTCTCGCACTGTTTGCGTGTTGAGCATGTCCAGTGCTTGATAAACAATATGACTAACTTCATTTAACTGCATGATTATTATCCATCCCGTAAATTGCAATTGCTAAGGGAGTAATGAAAATAGGCAGTGTGGGTAGTATTACTCGTTGCTTTGGAAAAAGTTGACTAAATAATTCTGCAACACCAGGTAATGCACAAGACCCACCCGATAAATAAATTTCATCAACATTAAACGCTGCTAAGTGCTCTTGTACAATTGTTGCCATTTTTTCAAAAACAGGGCGTACGACAGGCCATATTTTTTTTCCTTGCTGTTTTTTAGTTAGCTCTGCCTCTTCAACAGGAACTTTTAAGTTACCTGCTAAGGTAAGAGAAACGTGGTGACCGCCGGTTGCTTCATCTCCAGAGTAGATAACCTCTCCATTTTTAATGACTGCAACACCTGTTGTTCCACCACCAATATCAACGACAGCTGCATTTTTTAAATGTAGCATTTGAGCAACAGCTGAGGGTTCATCTATGACACTGGTCACTTCTAAACCAGTAGCTTCTAATACATTTACAGAAATACGTGGTTCTGTACCCGGTGGGTACGAGGTTGATGCATGTGTTAGTTCAACCCCAAGTTGTTGCTGTAAACTTTCAAGTTGTTTTCTGACGATTTGCGTCGCGCCAAAGAAGTCCCAAACAATACCATCACGTACGACATCGGCTTGATCCACACGTGTAGCAATCGGATTAGCTTCTTTGTCAATGATCATTGAGACGATATTACATGTTCCCAAATCGATACCAAGGAAAAATGGGTCATTTCCTTTTAGAGGCTTTGTATCAGTTTTATGTAACTGCTTGTCGGCCATCTGCAAGCGAGGGTTTAACCATTTTTTGATATCTCTTTGGGTCATGATCTTTTCCTAAGTTACATTAAACAATACGGAAATGTTCAGCCAATACACAACGGCGTAAACGGACGAATGTACGGGCACAGGTCACCCCTTCGCCTGTTGGCGTTGTAATTGTCATTGTTGTCCAACCTTCGCCACCAAAGCCTAATCCTGCAATACAGGAACCATTTTTTACGAAAATAGTTGTATCAATAACGTTAGCCATTCTATCTAGGTTCTCTAGGTTACGAGAGTGCATGGCCGCTGTATGGTGACAACCACCTTCAAGTTTTACGGCTAAATCGATGGCTTGGTTGACGTCTTTAACACGTACGATAGGTAGTACAGGCATCATCATTTCAGTGATTGCAAATGGATGGTCTGCTGGGGTTTCAACAATAAGTAACTTGGTCTCTTCAGGAACATTTAAACCAATTGCAGCAGCAATTTTGCAAGCATCACGACCAACCCAGTCTCTGCTTACTGTACCTCTACCATTCTGATCAATTTTTGGTAATAAAATAGGCTCGAGCTTTTTGGCTTGTTCTGCTGTAATGAGTACTGCATTGTGTTTTTGCATTGCTGAAATTAGCTGATCCGCAACACAAGAAACTACAATAGCTACTTTTTCATCAGCACAAATGATGTTGTTATCGAAAGATGCTCCGAACACAATTTTTTGAGCTGCTTTTTCAATATCGGCTGTTTCATCAACTACAACAGGAGGGTTTCCTGCACCTGCCGCAATAAGACGTTTATCGGTATGTTTGCGTGCTGATTCAACAACTGCATCACCACCAGTTACAACAAGTAAGCCGATTCCTGGGTATTTGAATAGGCGTTGAGCTGTTTCAATGTTAGGGTCTGCAACAGTTACAAGAAGATTCGCAGGTCCGCCTGCTGCAATAATCGCTTCATTTAAAACGGTTATCGTACGTTGAGATACTTTTTTGGCAGCTGGGTGTGGTGCAAAAACAATACTATTACCTGCGGCAATCATGCTAATAGCATTGTTAATAACAGTGGCCGCTGGGTTTGTTGATGGCGTAACCGATGCAACAACACCCCATGGTGCATTTTCAATTAACGTCAAGCCGTTATCCCCTGTGACAACTTCTGGACGTAAACATTCTGTTCCAGGCGTTAATCGTGCTTGAGCTAAGTTTTTGGTGATTTTATCAGCTACACGGCCCATACCTGTTTCAGTAACAGCTAATTCAGCTAGTTCTTTTGCGTATTGTTCGCCTGCTTTACGGATTGCTGCGATGGCTAAATTACGCATTGCAACAGTTTTTAATGATTCTTGTGCTTTTCTAGCTGCTGCAACGGCATCATCTAATTCGATAAATACACCTTCAGCAACTTTTTTAGATGTCGTTGTTGATGTAGTTGTTTGTTGGCTGCCCATGGAAGCTAAAACTGCTTTGACAACTTGTTCGATTTCTTTTGCATTGATATCCACTGTATACCTCACTTATGGTAGAAAACATTACCATTAACAACTGCTTCATCTACGATACCAATAACACTCGCATCGATAGGTGCTTCAGTATCATTTGTTGATGGCATGGTTTTACGTGCTGCACTACCACTAACAATTAAGACCCACTCACCATCGCCAGCTCCCACAGAGTCAGTAGCAACAAGACGCTCACCAGGTAGACCATCTTTATCGATAATGTCTACAAGTAGTAAGCGATCATGCCCAACACTTGGCAATTTGACAGTACTAACGATTTGCCCTACAACAACGGCTAATTTCATGAGTCCTCCTCTATTAACATGCCATGATGAACAGCAAAGCACCCACCTCTATTACAATTAATAATGTAATAGTTTTAATAGCATGCTAAGCTAAAAACGATTTGGATAATTGAGGTGTGTTAGTAAAGAAACACACCTCAATTTATAATGTTGCCACTTATTCCAAAGGGTTTTCAGCAGACATCTTGATTGGGAATATGCTTTCTAAGTCGCTGTGTGGGCGTGGAATTACGTGTACAGCAACTAGTTCGCCACCAACGCGTTGAGCAGCAGCAGCACCAGCATCTGTTGCCGCCATACACGCAGCAACGTCACCACGTACCATTGCAGTTACTAAACCACCACCAATTTGTTTA
>CAYNAM010000099.1:0-9310 GCA_964395065.1 uncultured Ventosimonas sp. | reverse complement strand
TGATAATGATCGGGAAAATGAAGCGGATATTGTTGCAGCGGCAGAAAATATTAGCCTTGAAACAATGGCTTTAATGATTAGAGAAGGCAGTGGTATTGTTTGTTTGTGTTTAACAGAAGAAAAAGCACAAGAGTTATCACTAGATCCTATGGTAAAAAATAATGAGTCGCGCTATCAGACAGCCTTTACCGTTTCCATTGAGGCTAAAGATGGGGTGACGACAGGGGTGTCGGCCGCTGATAGAATAACAACGATACAAGCTGCCTTATCTTCAAATAAGCAACATAAAAAGATTGTGAGTCCAGGCCACGTATTTCCACTTAGGGCAAAGCCACAAGGTGTTCTTGAGCGCAGAGGGCACACAGAAGGCTCTATTGAAATAGCTAAGTTAGCAGGTTTAAAGCATGCGGCTGTATTATGTGAATTAACTAATCCTGATGGCTCAATGGCAAAAGGGGAGCAGGTCGAGTATTTTGCTAAGCAGCATAATATTCCCATGTTGACTATTAAAGAGCTTGTAGACTATGCTGTAATAATGAATGAGCAAATGCTAAAATCTACGGTCACTGATTACCAAGTGGCTAATGCTTAATTCTTAATTAGCGTGACTTATGCCTTTACGTTATAAATGTAAAGGTATGTTACATTATTTTATGGTTATAAATTGATATTCATGTAAAATCATGAGTGCACAAAATATAGCTTTAATAAGTTTTTAATTTGAGCTTGAATAGTCTATACAATAAAAAAGTCAGGCTTATGTTGTTAGTTTATTCGAGTATGTAATTATTTTAATATTATTTGAGATGTTTTCATGTCATCAGTGGATAAGTCCTCTGAGCAAATGAATCCAACCGAAGTACGCGCAACTGTAGGGCTTTCGTTGGTTTTTGCTTTTCGTATGCTGGGTATGTTCATGGTTTTGCCTGTGATGGCTATTTATGGGCAGTCTCTACAGGATGCAACACCTATTCTTATTGGGTTGGCAGTTGGTGCCTATGGCTATACTCAAGCTGTTCTACAAATTCCATTGGGTATGCTGTCTGATCGTGTTGGGCGACAGCCTATCATTTTAATTGGATTATTACTTTTCTTTATTGGCAGTGTAGTTGCTGCAATGTCTGGTAGTATTTGGGGGGTATTGTTTGGTCGTGTTCTTCAAGGCATGGGGGCTATTTCAGCAGCTGTTATGGCATTACTCTCCGATTTAACTCGAGAGCAAAATCGTACTAAAGCAATGGCATCAATTGGTATGAGCATAGGTGCCTCCTTCGCAGTTGCAATCATTATGGGCCCTATTTTGGCCAATCACTTTGGTTTACATGGTTTGTTTTGGTTTATTGCCGCAATGGCCGCATCAGGTTTTTTATTGATGGTTTTTGTTGTACCAAAACCGGATCAACATCTTATTCGACGTGATGCAGCAATTGCTAAAACTGACTTTTTGCCTACCTTAAAAGATCTTGATTTATTCCGCTTAGATTTCTCTATTGCTGCGGTTCATATGGTCATGATGGCCAATTTTTTAGCTTTGCCAATGATTTTATTGAATGACGTTGGATTACCTAAGAACCAACATTGGTGGGTATATCTCATTGCCTTTATTGGTTCTGCCTTTGGTATGATTCCGATGATTATTTTTGGTGAAAAGAAGCGAAAACTAAAGCAGGTATTGATTGCGAGTGTTTGTATTTTATTGGTGTGTAGCCTTTTCTTTTTATTCGATCACTCTTCTGTATGGGTATTGCTCATAGGCATCTTGGTATTTTTTATTGCATTTAATACCATCGAGGCTATATTGCCCTCGATGATTAGTAAGGTTGCTAAAGCTGGAGCCAAGGGTACTGCCATGGGTATTTTTTCAACGAGCCAGTTTTTAGGTGCAGGGATCGGTGCTTCTGCCAGTGGTATATTGATAAAGTTTGGGGGAGTGTCCGCAACGTTCATTGGTAGTATTGTTATTTGTGTTATTTGGTTAGCTATTCTTTTAAGAATGAAAGAGCCACCATATGTCACGAGTATTAGATTAGCTTTGTCTGAGAATCAATTGGCCAATCCACAACTTATTGCCTCTTTATTAGAACAACAAGGCATATCAGATGCTTTTATTGCACCTGATGAGCAGGCTATTTACATCAAATTCGATAAACAATATATAAAAGCTGAACAAGTAGAAGCATTAGTTTTAGCATAAAGAGCCTTAATCTATGGCACTTAATTGTTGTTGTAGCTTTTCTAGCTGTTCTAAAGCAATTAACCAACTTTCCTCAGCAGTAGCTTGTTGGTTCTTTAAATTCGCTTGTTGTTCAAGTAATTGCCGTAAGTTATCCTTTTGGCTAGCCTCATAAAGACTGCTATCTGCAAGTTTCTCTTCAATGAGTACTAATTCATTTTGTAACGTCTCAAGTGTTTTTTCAAGTTTATCTGCTTCTTTTTTATACGGTGCTAATTGTTGTCTTAGGCTCGCTGCCTGCTGACGTTGTACTTTTTTATCCACTTTATCATCAGTAGATTGTTTGGTATTTAGGGGCTGTTGTAGGGTTCTATAATCGATTAGCCATCGAGCGTAATCATCAAGATCGCCCTCAAAGGAGTCTACTTTGCCATTAGCAACGAGTAAGAACTCATCGGTGGTACTCTTCAATAGATGGCGGTCATGAGATACAACGAGAACAGCACCAGAGAATTCTTGTAGTGCCATAGTGAGCGCATGACGCATTTCTAAGTCTAGGTGGTTAGTTGGCTCATCTAGCAGTAATAAATTGGGTTTTTGCCATGCGATGAGCGCTAAGGCAAGCCTTGCTTTCTCACCCCCTGAAAAGTTGGTGATGACCTCATCACAACGATCACCTTTGAAATCAAAGCCACCTAAAAAATTACGTAACGTTTGTTCTCTTTCTGATGGGGCAATTCTTTGTAAGTGTAGTAAAGGGCTTGCTTGATCATCGAGCGCTTCTAGTTGGTGTTGGGCAAAATAGCCAACGGCTAAATTTTCTCCTTGCGTAAGCTGCCCGCTTAATAGCGACAACTCTCCCGCAAGGGTTTTTATGAGGGTAGATTTACCCGCACCATTAGGCCCTAGTAAGCCAATTCTTGCACCTGGAACAACATGCAATTTAACATTAGATAATACGGTTTTATCACTATAACCTAAAACAGCCTCCCTTAATCCTAAAAGAGAGCTAGAAATTTTATCGGATTCTCGAAAGCTAAAGTTAAAGGGTGAGTCTACATGTGCAGGGGCTAGTTCTTCAAGTCTTTCGAGTGCTTTAATACGGCTTTGTGCTTGGCGGGCCTTAGTTGCTTTTGCTTTGAAGCGAGAAATAAAGCTTTCCATATGAGCGCGTTGTGCTTGCTGTTTTTCATAAGCCTGTTGTTGTTGGGCTAAGCGTTCAGCACGTGTTCTTTCAAAGGCTGAGTAGCCACCGGTATAAAGTGTTAATTTTTGTTGTTCTAAATGGATAATGTGATCAACGACACTATCAAGGAAGTCTCTGTCATGAGAGATAAGAATGAGAGTCCCCTGGTAACTTTTAAGCCAACTTTCTAACCAAATAATAGCATCTAAGTCTAAGTGGTTTGTGGGCTCATCAAGGAGTAGTAAATCTGACGGACACATTAAGGCTTGTGCCAGATTAAGGCGCATTTGCCAACCACCCGAAAAATGTTTGATGGGTTTTTCCATTTCTTCATTAGAAAAACCAAGCCCTGCTAATAATCTTCGAGCCCTCGCATCGGCAGTATAACCATCAGCATTTTCTAACTCTGTATGTAGATGTGCTAATTGTGCTCCTTCGTGTTTAGACTCTGCCTCTGTAAGTTGTTTTTGTATTGAGCGTAAGCGTGTATCACCATCGAGTACATAGTCGACGGCTAAACGAGACTGATCTGTTATTTCTTGGCGCATATGGGCAATACGCCATTCTTTTGGAATATATAATTCGCCACCGTCAAGATTTAATTGGCCGCGTAGCAAGGCAAATAAGCTAGATTTCCCGGCACCATTTGCACCAATAAAGCCTGCTTTTTGCTTAGGATGTAACGTGAGACTGGCACCATTTAAAAGTATTTGAGGACCACGTTGTAGCTTAATATTTTCTAGTCTAATCATGATGTACACAGTTTAACAGATTCGTTAAATACTATTATAAAAATCTTTTTGAAAAAATGTTGATGCAATGAGGATAAAAATATCAGTTCATTGAGGGTATAATGTTATTTATAAAGTAAATGTAATCAATTTTTGATGAGGCTCTCTATGTTACCTTATGCGATAGCACCTTCTATTCTTTCAGCTGATTTTGCGCGTTTAGGTGCGGAGGTTGAGGCAGTATTAGAGGCAGGTGCTGATATTGTTCATTTTGATGTGATGGATAATCATTATGTTCCCAATCTGACAATAGGCCCTATGGTCTGTAAAGCATTACGCCAGTATGGTATTAAAGCGCCGATCGATGTGCATTTGATGGTGAAGCCTGTTGATCGTATGATTGGTGATTTTATTGAGGCTGGGGCTAGTTATATCACATTTCATCCAGAAGCTTCTGAACATATTGATAGGTCTTTACAGCTGATCAAGTCAGGTGGTGTTAAGGCAGGGCTTGTCTTTAATCCTGCTACTTCGCTTGATGCGTTAAAGTATGTGATGGATAAACTGGACATGATTTTATTAATGAGTGTTAACCCAGGTTTTGGTGGGCAAAAGTTTATTCCAACAACGTTACAAAAAGTGAAAGAGGTGCGAGCATTAATCGATGCAGCAGGCTTAGATATTCGTTTAGAGGTAGATGGTGGTATTACGGTGAGTAATATAGCAGAAGTGGCAAAAGCGGGTGCTGATACTTTTGTGGCGGGTTCTGCTATTTTCAATACCAGTGATTATAAGCAAACAATTGATACAATGCGCTCAGAATTGGCGAAGGTGGACTGATATGAATATTTTACAGCATTATTATCAAGGTAAATATCCAAAATTGGTGATGTTTGATTTGGATGGAACACTTGTTGATTCGGCGCCTGATATAGCTATTGCCGTGAATAAAACGCTAACAGAGTTAGGGTTGCCTGTTGTATCCGAAGATAAGGTTCGCTTATGGGTTGGTAATGGGGCTGAAATGTTAATTCGCCGCGCACTGACTGATGGAGATGATGAAAAGCCTTTGGATCAGGCTTTGTGGACTAAGGCTCATAAATTATCAATGGGTTATTATCCTTATCACCATGATGTTAAATATCTTTATCATGGTGTAAAAGCCTTTTTAGAGGTAATGCATAAACATTCTGTAAAAATGGCTATAGTGACTAATAAGCCAGTGCAATTCGTTGAGCCTTTGTTAAAAGAGTTAGGAATTAGCCACTATTTTCAATGGTTTATCGGTGGCGATAGTTTGCCTCAAAAAAAACCAGCACCAGAGCCTTTACTTTATGTTCTCAATCAGGCTGGAGTAAAGACCGAAGAAGCTCTTTTTGTAGGCGATTCGAGAAGTGATGTACGTGCTGCAAAGGCGGCAAGTGTCCCCTGTGCTGCCTTAACTTATGGCTATAATCATGGTGAACCTATTGCAAATGAAAATCCAACATGGGTTATTGATGACTTAAATGATTTATTAAAACTTTTTGCTAAGTAAGGGTTGATTCTCGCTTTAAGCTGATGTAGTGTAATAACACTAATATTAAGTCATCCTGTAAGGGTCAAACTAACGTGGTAAGTGAAAACACAACAATAAGAGTTATTAAGGTATTGGGTCGTTGGCGCTAGGCGCCTATTCCTATTTGAGCCATTTGTGGCTACCTGCTTTTATGTTTGTGTTTAAATTAATTTACCAATGAGGTTTGACCCATGTCCCCTGAAGAATTTAAGGAATTAGCTGATCAAGGATATAATCGTATTCCCGTCGCTGTTGAGACCTTAGCTGATTTTGATACCCCTCTTTCTATTTATCTAAAACTAGCCGACGGACCTAATAGCTTTTTATTGGAGTCTGTTCAGGGTGGAGAAAAATGGGGACGTTACTCCATTGTTGGTTTACCTGCACAGACTGTATTACGTGTGAGGGGATATCATGTCGAAGTTTTTACAGATAATCGGTTAGTACAAAGTATAGAAGTTGATGATCCTTTAGATTTTGTTGAGAAATTTAAAGACTCTTATAAAGTAGCACCTGTTAAAGGTTTACCGCGTTTTAATGGCGGACTGGTTGGTTATTTCGGCTATGACTGTGTTCGTTATGTAGAGAAAAAATTAGGTCCTTGCCCTAATCCTGATCCATTAAATAATCCTGATATAGTCCTGCTTGTTGCGGATAAGGTTGCTGTGTTTGATAACTTATCTGACAAATTGCATTTTATTATTTTAGCTGATCCTTCAAAAGATAATGCCTTAGAAAAAGCTTATGATGATATTAATGGTTTAATAACACGTTTGTGTCAGCCTGTTTTTCCAAGGCCAGGACTTAAATTAGACGTGACAGCAATGAAAGAACCTGCTTATGAAGCAAGTTTTACGCAACAAGATTATGAAAAAGCTGTTGATACTATTAAGGAGTATATTCGTGCAGGGGATTGTATGCAGGTTGTGCCATCTCAACGAATGTCAGTAGCTTTTGATGCGGAGCCCATTGATTTATACAGGGCTTTACGCTGTTTTAATCCAACACCTTATATGTATATTTTTAATTTTGCTGATTTTCATGTGGTGGGGAGTTCGCCAGAAGTTTTGGCGCGTGTTGAAGATGGGGTTGTTACTGTGCGCCCTATAGCGGGTACTCGTCCTCGAGGTAAAACATTAGAAGAGGATTTGGCGTTAGAAAAAGATTTATTGGGTGACGCTAAAGAGATTGCCGAGCATTTGATGTTAATTGATTTAGGTAGAAATGATACAGGGCGAGTTGCCGAAATTGGAAGTGTTAATGTAACTGAGCAAATGGTAATTGAGCGTTATTCCAATGTCATGCACATTGTATCTAATGTGACAGGCGTATTGCGTAAAGATTTAACGTCAATGGATGCTTTAAGAGCTATTTTACCTGCTGGTACGCTATCAGGTGCTCCAAAAATCCGAGCGATGGAGATTATTGATGAACTAGAGCCTGTAAAGCGTGGTGTTTACGGTGGTGCGGTAGGCTATTTGGCTTGGAATGGAAATATGGATACGGCGATTGCGATTCGTACAGCCGTGATTAAAAATGGACAATTACATGTACAAGCTGGTGGGGGGATTGTTGCTGATTCAGTTCCGGCGTTAGAGTGGGAAGAAACCATTAATAAACGCAAAGCAATGTTTAAAGCAGTTATGTTGGCAGAACAGAATACTAAATAGGGGCATAAAAAATGTTATTAATGTTAGATAATTATGATTCCTTTACCTATAACATTGTCCAGTATTTTGGTGAGCTAGGGACTGATGTAAAGGTGTTACGTAATGATGAAACAACAGTGGAAGAAATAGAGGCTTTACAACCAGCGCAAATTGTTATTTCTCCAGGACCTTGTACACCAAGTGAGGCTGGAATTTCATTAGAGGTTATTAGATATTTCTCAGGTAAGTTACCTATTTTAGGAATATGCTTGGGCCATCAAGGTATTGGGCAATTATTTGGTGGTCATGTGGTGCGTGCAAAAGAACCTATGCATGGCAAATTAAGCGCTATACGTCATGATGGACGAGGCGTGTTTAGTGGGTTAAGTAATCCATTAACAGTAACACGTTATCATTCACTTGTTGTTGATTTAGCCACTTTACCTGATTGTTTAGAGATTAGTGCTTGGACTGAAAAAGAAAATGGTACTGTTGATGAGATTATGGGGCTACGTCATAAAACATTAATGGTTGAAGGTGTTCAGTTTCACCCTGAGTCTATTTTGAGTGAGCAAGGGCATGAGATGCTTGCAAACTTTTTAAAACAACAAGGAGGTGTACGTTGATGGATATTAAAGAAGCATTAAGCCGTGTTGTGAATCAGTTAGATCTTACTTTACAAGAAATGCAGCAGGTCATGCACCAAATTATGACGGGTGGGTGTACGGATGCCCAAATAGGCGCTTTTATTATGGGCTTACGTATGAAGAGTGAAACAATTGAAGAGATTGTTGGCGCAGCACAAACAATGAGAGACCTTTCAACCAAGGTATCTCTTCCTTCTTTAGAGGGAGTTGTTGATATTGTAGGGACGGGGGGGGATGGTGCTAATATTTTTAATGTGTCCTCTGCAACAGCTTTTGTTGTGGCTGGTGCCGGCGTAAAGGTTGCAAAACATGGAAACCGTAAAGTTTCCAGTTGTTCTGGAAGTGCAGATTTACTAGAAGCTGCTGGTATTTATTTGCATCTAAAACCAGATCAAATAGCACGATGTATTGAGACGGTTGGTGTTGGGTTTATGTTTGCACAAGACCATCATGGTGCTATGCGTTACACTGCTGCACCTAGAAGAGAGCTTGGATTACGGACTCTATTTAATATTTTAGGTCCATTAACAAACCCTGCAGGTGTACAACATAATGTAATTGGGGTTTTTACTCGGGAGCTTTGTCGTCCAATAGCCAATGTGCTAAAGCACTTAGGAAGTAAACATGCACTTGTTGTTAACTCTCGTGATGGTTTAGATGAGTTTAGTCTGGCTTCTGCTACTTTTGTCGCTGAATTAAAAGATGGTGAAGTTCAAGAGTATTGGGTTGATCCTGAGGCAATGGGTATTAATAGTCAAACATTAGCTGGATTAACTGTTCATAACTCACAAGAGTCGTTAGCCTTAATAAAAGATGCTTTAGGAAAGCGTAGTACGGAGGCAGCAAAAAAGGCAGCAGAGATGATAATATTGAATACTGCTCCTGCATTGTATGCTGCAGATTATGCTGATAGTTTAAAAGAAGGTGTCCAGCTGGCACAAGATGCTTTGTATAGCGGTTTAGCACGCGAAAAGATGATTGAGCTAGCGGCGTTCACACAAATCTGTAGACAGGAGAATGAGGTATGAGTCTTCCTAGCATTTTAGAAAAAATTATTGCACGTAAATTTGATGAGATTGCTGAGCGCTCAACTAAAATAAGCATTAATCAGTTACAACAACAGTTAAAAAATCAAGAGGCACCTCGTAACTTTGCTGATACTTTAATTAGTAAAGTTAATGCAAAAACGCCAGCAGTAATTGCTGAAATTAAAAAAGCATCACCCAGCAAGGGAGTTATTCGCACTCCATTTTATCCTGCTGAAATTGCTAAAAGTTACGAGTTAGGAGGTGCCGCTTGTTTATCAGTACTCACGGATAAAGATTTTTTTCAAGTCTGTGAAAGTTATTTACAAGAATCACGAGCA
>CAYNAM010000098.1:0-9538 GCA_964395065.1 uncultured Ventosimonas sp. | reverse complement strand
GCAAAATAATTAATATTCTGAGGGCTTCCTGGTAAACCCTGTTTATAAAGTCTATTCGCTAAATTTAGAACACCAACCCCCATAGACATCATGCCATATTTTAAATTATCAAGTGTATTATTTGATTGTAATCTAGCTCTATGCTCCTCATCTGTTTCATCCCATAGTTTTGGAAGCGTTACTGCATCATTAATAGTATTGTAAAATTCTTCTATCTGCTGTAAAAAACCGACTTCTTCTTTTGTTTTTGTCGCAAACTCAGCATTTTGCATGAACTTAAAAGTCACTGGCGTATCCAAAGAGGTGTCTAATTGTGGCGCACTAAAACGTTCAAGTAGCTTTTTAGTTTCAGGACTGCCTGACAAAACCATAGAAGGCGGTAGATTGTGCACTTTGGCGATATCAAAAGCCTTTGGGTCAAGCGAGTGTTTATTGACTAAATCAAGGGTCGACTTAGCTTGTTGTGCTTCATTATTAAATCTAGAAAAAGAAGAAAATGATTCCTGTTTTACTGAAGAGTCCTTAAACTCTGGAATTACCTCCTGTGCAGCTAAACTATTTACCAAGCTTAAATACTGTCTGTCCTTAGCCATTAACTCAGAAGGTAATTTGTTTTTATCTCTGGCAATTTTTAGAACAGGCTCTATTTCAAACCCATACTCGCCACTGTTATACCAGTTATCTAAGTTCTTGGCTCGAATCTCCGCCGTCATTTGATCACCGTTACTCATATCAGCATGAGAATTATCAATCAACGCAGAATTGTTATAATCCTCAATTGCTTGATTAATAATCTTTTCTCTTTTTGTAACGAGCTCATACTCCTCAACCGAAGAGAAGCTACGTGTAGACGTATGAGTGTCCGATACCATACCCAGACGCTTATCATCTGACAAATCACCATTATCCATCGGGGGTAAAGTTATTTTATTGTTCTCTTCTTCAAGCCTAACCGACATCTTTTACCCCCTTATAAACACTTAAAATATTCTCATCTGTTACAGCTATTCCCGCAGCCTTTAATTCGCCTGAAATACGTTGCTTACTTTGTGTGGATATTTTTTCTATGTCAGAAGAGCGTTTATCTCTTGTTACTGTTTGTTTTTGTTTAAGATAAAAAGGTTCATCCAACTTGGCCTGTAATATATGCCTGTCGGTAATATCTCTACGCTCTTGTGCTGTCGCTTTACGGCCTTTACTCAACTCAAAATCATCAAGTTCTTCAGTCACAGCATCGTTGAGCTGGCTCACCCGCTGTTTATCTTGAATCCCCAGTAAACCACTACGAGAAGAAACCAACGCATTCATTGTAGTTAAAGCTTCTTTTTTCTCTGGATTATCAATCAGTTCCTGCTGCAATGACAGTAGCTTATCCAAGCTATTGATTGGCAAGCGTGTGCTGTAATCTTTCAACACATCAAACTCCTCACCTGCTTTCAAGCGTCCACGCGCCTCGCCTAAAACAGATAAATCCAATTGAATAACAGGTTTTTCTAATAAGGCGATTTGATCACTCTTTTTGAGTGAATTGATAAGCTGTGGATCAATCTCCCCCAAAGGAACATGATTAACATACAAATCTCGCCAAACTGATTGATGTTTTTCCCTGTAAGCTAGCTGCTGTTGTCTCTGTAAATTTTCAGCAGACTGTCTAATCTGAGCCTTAGCAATACGTTTCTGCTCATCATTTAAGTTTTTATTACCCTCAACAAGCGCCAGCATATCATCAACATTAAACTGGCTATCCTCTTGCTCACTGATCTTTAAGGCTGTTTGCTTTAACTTCTCATCAGGAATTTTATGAATAAACTCTGCTTCAGATAATTGCCCTTTAATGGGGTTACCAAACTCCTTCAGCCAACGATCCATTTGCCCATTGCCCACCTGTGTTGAAATAGCGGCCATTGTAGGCGAACCATACTGATCTAATGCTTGGTTAAAATAAGTTTGCTTTAATTGCTCGGTATATTGCGGATTATCATTAAACTGTTGTTGATCGAACTTAACCCCCAATTGCTTAGCCACATGCTGAGCCACAGCCACATCATCTTGCATTTCAGAAGCTTGCATCTTATTCAACAAACTATACGCATTCACTGCCGATAAATCGCCAGTCCTCTCAACTTGCTGATTCATACCATCAACCAAGGTATTCCCATAAGATCGCCCCACATTCACATCAATGGATGCATCAATCTCCTTAAGGTATTTATTTTTAATCAATGGCGTTAAATAATTAACCTCTGGATTATCTTCAAGCAGCATTGTCCTCAATGTTTTTAACTGATCAATATTACCCGTATCATTGGCATCTTTTATTCCCCCTAAAATATAGGACGACTGCAAGCCTTGATAACTCACTTGCTTTTGAAAAGCCCAATCAAGCCCAAACCCAAATGCACCTGATCTCTGGAAAACTTCATTACTCTCTAATGTATGTATCGCCTCGCTAGCAGAGACTTTACCGCCATACGCCAACTCGCCTAATTTTTCCACTGTTCTAGCCGCTGTAGCACCTGCTCGTGCCGCACCTGCATTTTTAATTAGTAGAGAAATCCCTAATTTATTTTTATGAGACAATTTTTGTTGATCTAACAAATACTGCTTTTGGCTATTCCTATCCAAGCCATCAAAATTAGGCGGTTTAATAGCATCCACCAACGTTTGATACGTCGATGCCATCTCCTTATCCGCAATCTGTCCTGTTGCAAAAAGTTCTGCCACTTGACTACTGGCTGTATCCAATCCTACTTGATAATCAAACAGCTCATTATCTGCATCCAATAATGCACTGGTTTTCAATTCCTTATAAAAGCCGTCTACTGCCCCTTTCATAAGATCGGAGCCATTACTACTTGGGCCTTGTATATTGGTTTGCTTTAACTGGGCAGAACGATTACCAAAACTATCACCACTAGGAATTTGCATCTTATTCGCCTCCCACACCAGCATCAGTTGGACCACTGCCGCCTTCACTATAGGTTTTGAGCCATTTGCCCGCAGCACCAAACCCTAGCCCAGCCGCATCAAATAACGAACCACTGCTTTTCCATAAAGCTGACTTAAACTCATTGCGTCCATTAATCTTATAAGCTTTCGCCTGTGCCAAACTGCGTCTATAAGCATCCTGCCCATCATAAATGGCCATTAACGCGTCTTCTTCTGCACGCTGACGAATATCTTTCTCAATAAGCCCAGCCGTTCCCTCGCCCACTACCACACCAGAACCTGCAGCGGCTGAAACAGCTTGCCCTTGAACACTACTGGCCGCTTTACGAATTTTATCCGCCTCAAGATGCGCTCCTTTTAACTGTGCCAAACCATCAGCCTTGGCTTGCTTTGCCTGATATTTAGACCACGCTTTCTTTTGCGAAGCCTCACCAAAGCCAGATAAAAGGCTACCTGCCATACCAACTAAAGGTAAACCTTGTCCAAGAAAACTGGCCGCGACTCCCAAATAGCCTGCAGCTTTTTGAGTACCCGTCTGAGCATTAGCTCCCTGTTGGCCTTGTGTATTTTGTGTGTTTCCTGCCATCTCTATAACCTCTTCTCAAAAAAGATACCGCCATCCTCATAACCCAAGAAGTGATACAAACGACGACATCCATCCACATTAATATTTGTTGTAATTCCCACATGCAAACTCATAGCACCTTTAGCCTTAGCCCATGCCTCAAATGCTTTAAACAATGCAATAGCCGCCCGACCATTACGTTTAGAAGGAATGACATAAACTGAGTAATCAAATCCTAATAAATCATCTGAAAACCACTCATCCATCACGCCGCCCAAAAAATAACCAATGATCTCCCCATCATCCTCTGCAACAAAAGCATTATCAGAGTCGCTCTCCACCATCAAACGAACCATTTTGGCGGCTTTCTCTGCACAAAAACCTTTATGTGCATAAGAAGAGTTTTGCTGAAGCGCCTCCCCCAAGCTCACAATAGCCTCAACATCCTGCAAACCAGCCTCACGTACACTAATCATTAACCGATACCTTCTTAATCACCGCTAACAAATAAAACGGTAATGGTTGGTCTTGTTCAATCGTAATCGTATTATTCCAACCTAACGCCTCAATCTTATAATCACCCGAAAAACTAGGCGCAGCCTGATTCAAAACACCCTCACCCAACTGACGAAACGGCAACACATCACCATTCACAGAACACCCCGTCGTCGTCATAAAGCGAAGCACCACCTCACCCACACGTTTATTACTGCCCTGTATTGTTCCTGTAGCCCCTTGCAACTCCACGTCCAACGTCTCAACCGTAGTTTTATAAGGCAAACCGATCACCACCTTCTTCGCATCACGCTCCAGCGTTACACTACCACCAACTACCTGTCTCTTCTGCATCACAGAACCGTCGGCTAAAACATCCACTGTCTTACCCTCTAAATGGTCCAATCCTCTAAAAACACGTTTAGCCTGCTCACCTCCAAAAATCTTAGTCGAATGGCTATAAACGTCTTGATTAAAACGCTCAAGGTAACGAACAGACTCCCCATTCACCTCACGCTTAACGACCACCCACACCTCATCAGCCACACCATTAGGAATCGTCGCAATTGACTCATACTCACCATCGGTGTACTGTCTCGCCCATGCCAACACATCCTGTGCGGCATTAACCGTCAACGTCGCCAACTGCCCATCAGCACGTACCATCCACAACACAGATTCAGGCTCTTGCTGATATGCCATATCCACAATACCGCCCTCAGTAATATGCTCTGATAAAATAGATGCATCCGTTGCCACCATTGAATCACTCGAAGCGTCATACACCATCGAGCGTAACTTACGACCAGAACGCTGCATAAAAAACAACTCATTCCCAACCCGAATAGGCTTCACATGATTACAGCCATAAGCCGAATGATTTTTAATTTGAATATTCGTCGGCGTAATCGCACTCTTTGATGCTGAACCCGACATCGAAAACTCCCCCCCATACGTCAACACCACGGGGTTATCCAACTGCGTTAAATGAGCAATCGGGTTAATTTGATCCGAAGAAATCGTAAAACTTGCCGCGTCATCATCATCCGTTGACAACTCAAAATTCAAATACTCTGCTGTTTTACTCATCCAAATCGTTTGTGGTTTCTCAACACTCCCACCACAAAATAAACGCTGATTATGAAGCGTCACCGATGATGGATACCCATAATCATCGCTCCACACCACCGACTCTAAACTCCAAGCATTAGCAGGCACTTTAGCCGTTGCCGAAAGCACCGTCTTAATCTCTGCCTGAACGGAACGCGCATTCGTAAACTTCGTAATCAAACAAAGCCCCTTATTCAAACGCACATACTTACCTATATCCCCAACGCGCCAACCTTCCGCATCCAAGGTTAACGTTACCTCCTGCCCAATCGGCTCCTTCAAATTACAAACACACTTCGTTTGCGGGCTTCCCTCCAACTGCCAAGACTTCCCCTTCACTGTATTACTGCTAAATGCCGACTTAATCTTCACCTTAACCAAACGACGGTTCACAAACGCCGTAATCTCCGCCAAACCAGCACCACAAATAATATTACGCCCCACATCCGCCGCTAAAAAGAAATCAGCCGCCAAATTCGCCACATCCTCATTGGCTGTATTCTTCTCAAGGGTTAACGCAATATCAGGATAATCCCCCACCTCATCAAAAGGCTTTACAATAAAAGGTGCCTCAGCCAACAACCAACTCTCATCAGATAAACGGCGTAAACGATGAATCGGCAATGCTTGATGCGCCAAAAACATCGTATCCGCACCCTGCACATAATTAATAAACGGCAACATCGACTCAGAATAAGGCGACTCCAACTCCGCCACCTGCTTCGTATCCTTAAACACCCGAATATACTTATCGCCAAACTCCACCATATACGACTGATCGCGATTAAACACATAAGGGATCAAGCGCACCTTCTTATCACTAAACTTTGTCGGCTGAACAAACTCCGTGCCCCACGTACGCATAATGCCGCCCTGCACAGCGACCAACGCATTCTCCAACCGCTTAGCCCCGTTCTGATAACGCGCCACATCCACCCGCCCCATCAACCGAGGCGACAACTCACCCGCCGTGAAATTTGTTTGAATCAAAGAAACCTTAGCCATTTAAGCGTCCCTCCAACAAACTGGACTGTCCAAACGTCTCCGCTGGATACTCCAAGCCGTTTAACGCCTTCGCTGTTTTTAACGCCGCCTGAAACTCCTGATAACGATATTGCGCCATCGAAGTTGACTGCGTAATCGCATACGCCATCTTTGCCGCCATTGAAAGCTCCAACAAATCAACCAACACCGCGTCATACGTAGAAACATCCGTATTCTGAAACACATAACGCAACTTAAGCGAAGAACGATTCGCCAAAATACAACGCTGCTCCACCAAATACGCTACATCCTCGTTCGCCTCACCCACCGACAACACACGAATATAATCCGCCGGCAACGTAAAACGATAACTAAAGCCATACTCAGGTTTCTCCTTATCCGCTGCAAGCACCACTCGCCTAATCGCACAACTCCAAGGATGCTCACGCAACAACGCATCGCGTGCGCCGGGGTACAAATTAGCCGCCAAACGCGCTCGATCATTATTCTCAGTAAAATTATTAATAGTTTGCGCGCCCAACATCAAAAGCGCATTAGAACACACCGAAACACTCGAATTAGCTGTCGACATCTGCTAGCTCTCCTCACAAAACCGCAGCAGAAAAACACGCCTGCCGCGGCTAACCTAAAAAATGCTACTCAGCAAACTCAATAGCAACCACCTTCTTCTCATTCGCACGACCTGCGCCATAAGAAGACATAACAGAAATTTGAATGGCATTATTCTTATCACGACGAACACCCACATCCGTCTTATAATCATTACCCGCACCAAAATGCGCGCCACTTGAACACCAAGCCACAGTCGTATGAACACCTGCCTTGTTATCCAACGCCTCATAAGGTACCCAATTAAAGCCAAGCCAATTCGTTGCTACTGCACCATCTTGCAACATCTCCACCTTCAAGAAGTCCGCACTGGTTAACGTCGTATCATTCAAGATTGTTTCCAGCATATCCGCGTTATAAGCGATATAAAGCTTCTCACCCATCTTTTCATCGCACTCATTCTTGCGAAATAAGGCTTTAGCTTTAATAATTTTCGCCTTAGTAATACCCGAGCCACCAGCCAAAATACGCTGAGCAGCAGGCAAAGCGACATCACTGTAAGCACCATCTTGCGAAGTTTTGCGTTTGATTGCATCCAATAACCCTCGATAAATTACCTTATCCTTCAAACGATTATTCGCCGCCACCAAGTTAGCCATATAAGCCCCTTGAGGGTCAGCCAACAATTTTGGTAAATCACGTGGCTCAATCGGCACATGCAACCCATAATCCGCCATTGTGACTAAACGAGAACCTGATTCAGGCACACTCCACTTAGTATCCTCAAAACGGCCAGTGACCTGCTCCATCTCGATGGACGCCATATCATTAACCGTAAAAGAAAACCCCTGAATTTTGCCGCGGTTATACACTGCCTGTACAAAACGCGATTCTTTTTGTTGTGACTCAATATCAAACGCATCATGAAACTGCTGCGCAAATGCTGCAGTAATCATGCCGTTATTAGTAGTAAAATCCTGTGACATATTAAAATAACCCTAAAAATAAAAATTACCTCATTGTGGTTATCTACTTAAAAAAATAGGCCACCAAAACATGACCGATTCGGCTAACGGCCAAGGGCAACACGGTTATCCAGTAGCCATACTGGGCCGTAAGGTTATTTTGCAGGGGGTGCAGGGTTGGAAACCTGACTAAGTGAAGAAAAAGAAAAGCGAGCCTTTTCAAAAAAAGCTGATGTCTTATTGAGTGATGGCATGGAATCAGTGGATAACTAACGAAAGGAGAACTGATTTTAATTTTTGAGTAAAAACACACTAAAAACAGAAAAATTATGATCAAAGAGATTATAAGTCTATTACTGGACTTGATCTAAAACTTAACAATAGAATAGATTAACTAAAATTTTAGCATTTGTAGTTAACTTGACAATACGAATTGGAGTAGAGTAATTAATTTAGAACAGACAGTTCCAAAATCTCAGGATGCTGTTTAAAAAACAAAGTTTGATTATCAACTAGAGAAGACATAGATTTTTTATCAGATAATACCTTAAAGGTTGATTTAATAAATCTCTCGCCATCAAATGACATTGAAACAAATCTATTCCATTCATTACCATTACAAGATAATAAATCGAATATAACTAAAACAGAATCACTTATCATGTTACCTTTTTTTAGTAAAGAAGTAACATTATTTATATTGTCTAATGGCGATTCATAGTCTAGTGCAGTAACAACAATAGTATTATTACTGTTTAGTAAATCATAATTAATGTCTAACATTGCTATAATAAATTTTTTAAGTGGCTGTATATTGTTTCACTAATTCTATTCATCTCGTTTATATCACTAATCATTCTACTTGAGTCGACAAGTTCATTCATATGAAATAATCCATTCCTGTGTTTATTAAAAAAGAAGTAAGCATCACAAAGTTTATTTTGAGTATCTTGACATACTATTTTTGATTGATATTCTGGCTTAAGAACAAATTTTTGGAGGCTGTTTTTAGTAAAGAAACCACTAAATGACTCAACTTCACTAGAACTATTAGCATCAATCGAATATTCTAATAACTTCTGCTTTATCATACCCTCTAATGATCTAAACTCAGGATAAAGTAGCATACAATAATCTGGCAGCGTTGGAGAAGAGAATTTTACACAAAAACTCGATGTTAATAAACGTCTAATATTTTCAGGAAACTGATTAAAATACTCCTCACCCATTTGGGTTTTCAAATAAAACTCTGCCATTTCAGTGTTTAATACACTGGAACGGTTATCATCTTGCTTCATCAAAACTTTTTCTAAACCGGCAAGATTCAGTAAACTAGATATGTAATAAATTAATCTCTTATAACAAGTTAAAGGCTTGCCTTGAATTAACAGTGTTCGATTAGAAAAGTGAGTTAGTGTTAAAGAGTCATTGTAACAACTTGAGTGTAATTTAATAATTTTACTATTATTTTTTTGGTTTGTTTGAACTTCAATGTCCTTAAACCCCGATTGTAAAGTATCTATTATTGCATTTAAATCATCTTCAAGAATATTGAGTAATGACATATTGAGTTGAATTAATTGTTCTGGATTTATTGTTGCATGCAGGTAATCTGCAAATTTTTTACCTTCATTTGGATTTTGACCTTGCTTATAAGCAATGGTTGAAGTTCCATCATTATTAAAATAGAGAGTTACTAAACAAGTTTTTTCACCACTACGAGAAAACTCTAATCGTCTATTTCTCTCATTTTTTTTATCTTCATGTACTGAAAATTGATTATCACTGATGTACTTTTTAATAACACCCTCTAAGCTAGTTAGATCGAGAGGCAAGTTTTTATATTTGTTTTCACACATATCAATTTCCATGAAATTATTTGCGTTCTGAGCTTTGCTTT
>CAYNAM010000097.1:0-9547 GCA_964395065.1 uncultured Ventosimonas sp. | reverse complement strand
GCTTCTATAGTTTCAGGTTTAGCATCAGGCGGGCTCAAAAAATGTACAATCGGCTCTGACACCCCCCAAAACATAAGCCCGATCCCCATACCCGCCGCAAACAACATCGACAACCACGATGTAGTACTATAAGTGGGTTTACTATGATCGGGACCTAATTTTATATCCCCATACCGACTAAAAAATAAAAAAACGGCTGTAATTAAAATAACGGCAACCGTAAGCACATAAAACCAACCAAAATTAGTATTGATCCATGCTTTAGCCATATCCATTTGTGCTTGTGCTTGAACTCTAAAAATTGAGACATAGATAACCATCACACTCAATACAATCAATGAACCGAAAAACACATATGGATTATAAGATGATTTTTTTATAGATTTTTCTTCCATAACAATGGATCCTCTACTCCTACCACCTAGAATGACAAGGTGTTTTTAATAGTCTTACGTCAGATAAACTGAACAAAAAAATCAGTTTAAAACTATAAATGATAGTGCCATAAAACATGCACTTTTAGCACATTAACACCCATTCCCAAATAAGCGCTAATGCAATTAGACTTTAATATTCTAACAGGAAAATAAATATTTTAAAATAAACAAAAAAATCAATACGATATAAAAAACAAACCCAACCTCTTATTACCAATAGCTATAAGAGTATAGGCCTATAATGTAAAACCTCCGCCAAATGGCTTTTATTAATTTGTTGCTCACCCTGCATATCTGCTAAAGTTCTAGCAACTTTTAAACAACGATGCAGCACCCGTAATGACAAACCTAATTTTTCACCCGCTTGTTCAAACCATTGTTGATCTTCTTTTGATAAAAAACAAATTGATTGCAACTGCTTGGTTGTCAAATAGGCATTCGGACATCCTTGGCGCTCTTGTTGTAAAGCACGTACAACTGCCACCTGCTTAGCGGCCTCTACTGTTGTTAATTGTTGTTTATCTTGTACCGTAGAAAGAGATAATGACTCTCTTGCCACCTGCACATGTAAATCAATGCGATCAAGCAAAGGGCCTGACAATTTATTTTGATAACGCTTCACCTGCTCAGGTGTACAACGACAACTACGGGTTAAATCACCTAAATAACCACAAGGGCAAGGATTCATCGCTGCAACTAACTGAAACTTGGCAGGAAATAATGATTTTTCTTTAGCGCGCGCCACAACTATTTCATGATTTTCTAAAGGTTCTCGAAGCACTTCAAGCACTCGACGATCAAACTCGGTAAACTCATCTAAGAATAATACGCCTTGGTGCGCTAACGTTACCTCACCTGGTTGAGGTTTACTGCCACCGCCTACCATGGCAGCCGCTGACGAAGTATGATGTGGATTTCTGAATGGCCTTTGTGGCCAATGGGACATTGGCTCTGCCCCTGTAATAGAATAAATAGTCGCCACCTCTAAAGCCTCTTGCTCCGTTAACTCAGGTAAAATACCGGGCAAACGACTAGCCAATAATGTTTTGCCCGTTCCAGGCGGGCCACTAAATAACAGATTATGAGCACCACAAGCTGCAATTAATAAAGCGCGCTTGGCGGCCATTTGCCCTTGCACATCCACTAAATCGGGATAAGGTTCAACTTTTCTCAATAACCCTTGAGACTGAAAAGGTAATAATAGTTTTTGTCCTGAAAAATGAGCGGCTACGTCTAATAAATGTTCAGCTGCGTAGACCGTTAACCCTGTTGCCAAACTGGCTTCTTCGGCATTTTCTTTAGCTACCCACAGTGCCCGCCCTTCTTTTCTGGCAGCTAAGGCCGCCGACAATACGCCTTTAACAGGACGAATATGGCCTGACAATGCCAACTCACCCAAACACTCAATATTTTTTAAAGGTTCTACAGGAATTTGACCACTCGATGCCAAAATACCTAGCGCAATAGCCAAATCAAAACGCCCGCCCTCTTTAGGTAAATCAGCAGGGGCTAAATTTAAGGTAATACGACGCGCAGGAAAATCAAATTGGGAATTAATAATCGCACTTCTGACGCGGTCTTTAGATTCACGAACCGCTGTCTCTGGGAGCCCCACCAACGTGAGAGAAGGCAACCCATTAGAAAGGTGACTTTCAACAGTCACACACGGCGCCTCAACGCCTAATAATGCACGGCTATAGGTGATAGCAAGTGTCATACTCATTCCCTTGCGGATAAAAACAGCATTATAGCCTAGCGCCTACTTTATTTAAGCAAATTTTTACTCTAAATAAGGTGCTCGACTTCTATGTCATCTTTCCAGTGGGCTTGTAAATACTCAATCAAAAACTCGCGGTGACAGTGATCGGGTTCAGCCTCACCGCACAGCAAACAACTCTTATCCAATAATTTTTTATCAATTGTGGTTTCTATCTTTCTTTCCGCCAATAATTTAAGATAATCTTTTTTGAAATCTTGCCATGTGTGTTCTTTATGGCGATAAGGTTGAAGTATTTCTTCTGTTGGTGCTAAATCGAGCGCATGGACATAGTCAACATGGCATAGTTCTTTTAAAAAATACTTCAGATCGTTTTCTTTAGCAAAACCCGATAATTGCGACGTATTGTTACGGCGTACATCAATCACCCTTTTTACACCTGATTTTTTAATCAAGGTAAAAAACTCTTCCGCTGATTTTTTGGTAAAGCCTATAGTGTAAATTTTCATGACCTCTCCTCGAAAAGGCTACAAATCATCTTTATTATGGTGACTACTTGCTTCGATAAGCCTCCTATAATAACATCACAATTAGACGATATACATTCAGCAGGGACCCGAATGACCATAAAACTATTCAAACTTAGTCTACTCATCATCATTAGCCATATCAGCATTATTAATGCACAGGAAGCAAACGAAACAACACCCTTATTACCTGAGGTTAAGGCCATTCTTGATATTCAACTTCCTACTGAGCAAGAAATGAATCAAAATGCCTATATCTATCTCTCTGGAATGATGTTTGCAGACGATAACTACCATACCATTGCAAAAAATATAATACTCGATAACATTCAGTACACAAAAAATAAAATTACTCTCCCAGCAACAAAGTCAAAACAGCCTCCAACAGCAAGCAATCATAAAACAATTGAATTAAACCGTGAAATAGCCGGTGAGAGTTATGACTACCCTTGTAATACCTATACAAACCTGCACTGTATTGATGACATACTCAATAAACCAGAACTCAGTACGTTATTAGCCAATAACCAAACCTTACTACAACGCTACCAAACTATTACTCAGCTACCTTTTTATAAAGCCTATTATCAAGACTATCAAAATCCTTTTCGCTTAGAGCAAAATTGGATGACTGTTATGTTCTTATCTTCACTCAATCAAATAAAAGCGATTCAACTTATTGAGAAAGGAGAAATAGATGCAGGGTTAACCATACTTCAAAATGAAATGGCTTTTTATAAAAAGATACTCATCAGTAATGGAGATATGGTTGATCAAACCATTGCAATGATATTACTATCAAAAAACTACCATACTATTGAGCAACTACTTGATTTACCAATCATGCGCAAAGAGCTCAACAATCCACTGCTAACTCATTTATTTAAGCCTCTTACCACAAAGGAACAACAAGCCATGGGGCACGCTCTTTCTACAAGTCAGACGTGGCAAATGTATAGCATTGAAGGATACGGCCAGTTAGATGAACTAACACCATGGCTATACAATGATTATATCGAGCTTATTGAAAAAGCAAACTTACCACTTACTTACAATAAAAACAAAACACTTAATGCTTCTTATCAACAAATTCAAAAATCTATTGATGAGGGGCTTATTACCCTCCCCAAAGCATCATCCTATTACTTATCGACCTACAACTTAAGAGGTGCCCCCAAAGAAATCTCTATTGAAAGAATTATTCAGACTTATGGTTCTGACAATATTATAGGAGGGATAGAAATATTAGATAATGATGCCCCTCAGCATAGAAACTTTATTTATCGTCTCTATAATGTTTCAGGTTATTTAGCATTAATTACCGCTAAACTAGAGATTAAACAAGCCAATATCACCAAACAGCAAGTGCCTGACTTTTTAAAAAACTTAGGCGAAAAAGGGATCAATCCTTATACTCAAAAACCGTTTATTTGGAATGAGCAGCAGCAAACGTTATCAACTGATTGGCTCGATTTACTCCCTCGCCCTCCACAATATGGTAAACAAGCTTCTGTTTATATTGCTTTCCCATAAAAAAATCCCCCGTATAAAATTGATTTATTTAATACGGGGGATTAGTAAGATAACATTAAATATTATCGTACCAGTCCATACCCTCTTTCACCACCAAAATATCTTCCATAATCAGATAACGTAGGTCTGAACCATAGAACATATTAAGCGCATCCGTAGGTGAGCAAACCATCGGTTCGCCGCGGCGGTTTAAGGAGGTGTTAAGGACTACGCCATTACCAGTAAGTTTTTCCATTTCTTTCATCAAGTCATAATAACGTGGATTAAACTCACGTTTTAGAGCCTGTGCGCGTGAAGTACCGTCTTCATGTACGACTTCAGGAACGCGCGTTTTCCACGCTTCATTAACTTCAAAAGTAAAGGTCATAAAGGGAGCAGGATGGTCAATTTTGAACATCTCTTTGGCTGTGGTATCAAGCATTGATGGGCAGAAAGGGCGCCATCTTTCACGGAATTTAATTTGCTCATTAATACGATCAGCCACACCAGCCACACTTGGGCAACCTATGATTGAGCGACCACCTAAGGCACGAGGGCCAAATTCCATACGCCCTTGCATCCAAGATACAGGGTTACCATCGACTAGAATTTTGGCAATGCGCTCACACACATTATCAATTTTTTTCCATGTTGGTTTATTCGGATGTGCGGCACAGGCTGCAATCACTTCTTCATTACTGTAAGAAGGGCCTAAATAAACATGCTCCATTTTTTCAACAGGCACACCACGCTGTGTAGATACATAAGCAGCTGCACCAACAGCGGTTCCTGCATCACTTGAAGCAGGTTGCACAAACAGTTCTTTCACTTCAGGGCGCTCAATAATGCGTTGATTAAGTTTCACATTTAACGCACAACCACCCGCAAAAGCAATTTTGCCTGTTTCTTTGATGATGTCACCTAGGTAGTAATCCATCATTTCAAGGGATATTTTTTCAAACAAGGCTTGAATGCTAGCCGCATAATGAACATAAGGATCATCTGCAATATCGCCCTCACGTTTAGGGCCTAACCACTCAATCAATTTAGGTGAAAAATAGTAACCCTTACCTTTTTCTTTGTAACGGCGGAAACCAATCACGTTAGCGTAATCGGTGTTAATAATTAATTCGCCATTTTCAAATTTAGCAAGACGCGAGAAATCGTATTTAGTGGCATCGCCATAAGGTGCCATCCCCATTACTTTAAACTCACCATCGAGCATATCAAAGCCTAGGTATTCAGTAATCGCACCGTACAAACCACCTAACGAATCAGGGTCATAAAACTCTTTAATTTTGTGAATTTTGCCATTTTCGCCATAACCAAAGAAGGTAGTCGCGTATTCGCCTTTACCATCAATCCCTAAAATAGCAGTCTTTTCGGTAAAACCTGAACAGTGGTAGGCACTGGACGCATGGGTTAAATGGTGTTCAACGGGTTGAATTTTAACTTTCTTTAAGTTAAAACCTAATTGTACTAAACACCACTCAATATGTTTATAGTAGCGGCGATAACGGCGGTTACCGTTTAAAATAGCATCGATTGCACGATCAGGTGCATACCAATAACGTTTGGCATAATGCCAACGTGCTTTATCAAAAATGCTAATGGGCGCAAAGGGAATGGCTACCACATCCACATCATCTGGCTTAATACCCGCTTGTTCTAAACAAAACTTTGCGGATTCATAAGGCATACGCCCTTTTGCATGCTTATCGCGCACAAAGCGCTCTTCTTCTACTGCTGCGATTAGCTTACCATCAATATAAAGTGCCGCTGACGGATCGTGATTTACTGCCCCTGAAAGGCCAAGAACGGTTAATGACACTGGATTACCTCTTTATTAACATGTACTTTAATCACATTAAGTTATTTGCTTGTTGCTACTTCAGCATTAACAGGCAAGCTTTTTGTATTACCGCTATCTAAATAACGCATGAGTAAGGCATACTCTAATTCAACCGCATCAGGAATGGGCAAGAAAATAATATGCCCATCACCGGGTGCTACATCCACAGGCTCACCTTGGGTATTTTCCATGCGTTCAATGGCAAACTGCAAGTTTCCTTGTGGCGTCATCATTTCAACACGATCACCCACTGCAAAACGATTTTTAACCACAACCTCGGCTAAATCGCCACGGCGAACACCTGTAAACTCACCCACAAACTGCTGATTTTCTGAAATGGAGGTACCATGTTCGTAGTTTTGGTATTCATCATGCACATGGCGACGTAAGAAGCCTTCGGTATAACCACGATGAGCTAATGATTCTAAGGTATCCATCAAGGTTTTATCAAATGGACGACCCGCTTCCGCATCATCGATGGCTTTACGATACACTTGTGCCGTACGCGCACAGTAATAATGCGACTTGGTACGTCCCTCGATTTTTAATGAGTGTACGCCCATTCGCACTAAACGCTCAACATGCTGGACAGCACGGAGGTCTTTAGAGTTCATGATATAAGTACCGTGCTCATCTTCGAAAGCCGTCATCTCTTCATTAGGACGTGTTTTTTCACGTAAAATGAAGACTTCATCGGTTGGCTTGCCTTTACCAAGGGTTGGGTCAACAATATTAACCGCTTCTATTTTTTTATCACTTTTATCGCTAACAATTTCACCCAACTCATTTTCTTTGGCTTGTTCAACACCATATTGCCAACGGCAAGAGTTAGTGCATGTCCCTTGGTTAGGGTCACGGTGGTTGATGTATCCAGACAATAAGCAGCGTCCTGAGTAAGCCATGCACAGCGCACCATGCACAAATACTTCTAACTCCATCTCAGGTACATGTTGGCGTATTTCTTCAATTTCTTCTAATGATAACTCACGCGATAAAATAACCCGCGTCAATCCCATTTGTCGCCAAAATTTTACAGCCGCCCAGTTCACGGCATTCGCTTGTACTGATAAGTGAATTGCCATGTCGGGGAATGTCTCACGCACCATCATAATCAAACCTGGGTCTGACATAATTAAGGCATCAGGATTCATCGCCACCACTGGCTCTAAATCTTTTAGAAAGGTTTTTAATTTAGCATTGTGTGGTGCAATATTTACCACCACATATAATTTTTTACCTTGGCTATGAGCTTCATCAATCGCTATTTTTAGATTTTTATGATCAAACTCATTATTACGCACACGTAGGCTATAACGTGGCTGCCCAGCATAAACAGCGTCTGCACCATAGGCAAACGCATAACGCATGGCTTTTAATGTACCGGCTGGGCACAGTAACTCTGTTTTGTTCGTATTCATTATTTAATAATTCATTCATAGAGTAGAAACGACTTATTGTAGCAGGTTATCAAAAAAGGTAAAAACAGGATTATAGCTAAGTTTTATTTATAAATACTTCATCGGTAGTAACTGTTTGTATAAGAAGATTTTATAGTATTCTCTTTAGGAGCGATGTCGGTAACTAGTCTTTTTATTTCTTCTATTTCACCAGATATCCGGTTTCAAAAAAAACATCATAAAAATACTGCTTACTTATTAAATATAGGTAAGCAGTATATACATCATGCCTTATAGTTTATTAGCTATCGCATTGAACATTAATGCAGCTTCTAATGGTTGGGCGTCAAATGAAGGCTCTGCTTTTGGCCATGTTGACCATTGTACAATCACAAGGTTTTCCGACTGATTCACCATGATAATTTGTCCAAAAATACCCAGCGCCCACATGGTATCATCAGCTTTTAACTTATTAGTATATTTACCTGAGTAATTTGCAGGAACGCTGTTATTCCACCATTCATAGCCATAACTACCATCTGGATGCTTCGCTGTTACAGAGTTTTTAGCTTGCGTCCACGTACGTGCATCTTTCACCCAATTATCAGGTAATATTTTACTACCATCAGGTAATACTCCATTGTTTGCTATAAACAACCCAAACTTACCCCAATCTTCGAGTGATGCATTGAAACCATGAGCCCCCACATCATGCTTACCTTGCTCATAGCTATGCCAAACACCATCCCTTACCATCCCATAAGGTTGCCAAATCTTTTCTTGCAAATATGTGGCTACTGGTACACCGGTAGCTTTTTCTAAGGTATCACCTAATAACCATGCACCACCTGATGAGTACGCCCAAGCCTCACCTGGTTTAGCATAAGCTTTACGAGTTGGCGACTTAATGAGCTTATTAACACAATCGTATGTGTTTTTATTCGCTTCGCATTGTGTAAGCTGTGCAAAGTCTGATTTGGGATCAGTATAATCCTCCCCCCACTCAACGCCTGACGTATGCTGTAGTAATTGTCTGATGGTCACATTCTCCCATACAGTGCCTTTAACATCAGGGTTATATTTAATCACTAAGTCATCTAAAGACGCTATTTTGCCTTCTTTTACTGCAACACCAACCAACGTAGAAATAACTGATTTCCCTACTGATCGCGAAGTCCATAAAGTGGTTTCATTATTTCCTTTACCATAATACTCCCATACGATTTTACCATCTTTAATAACAAGCATGCCGGCTACATCATTACGCTTAATATAATCATTGAGGGTATATACATGATTATTATAATCATAAGTGATATCAGCTAAATTCTTTAGCTCTTTAGGGATCGGCTTAGCATCGCCAGCTTTAAACACATCACCAATATAAGACCGATAGTCATTACGAAAACCAATAACACGTTCTTGTTGGTTCCATGTCAACATATCTTTTACATCAGGTATTTTTTTATCAACGTCAGTAGGACAAGTCAAATTAACTACATTACATGGGCTATCCACTACTTTAGCATGATCAAGCATTTCTGCATTTGCATGTAAAGTCAGTGAAATACAAGCAGCAAGTAAGCATTTTTGCATATTTATTTTCATTTTCAATTTCCTTTTAATAACATTATTATTAAAGCTATCAAGCATACTTTCATAATATAACGACAGGCACTATTTACTCTAACTCACGTATAATAAACGTTACCTGTTAGCTTATGGGATTATTCTATAAAGAATTACTATTTTTTAAAAATCAGTTAGTGCAGGGAAACCCGTCATTAAACTTAGTAGAGATAAAAATGCCCGCAATCCATTTTACCCTAGCTCAAATTGAAGCATTTGCCTGTGTTTGTGAAACAAATAACTTATCACTTGCTGCAACAAGATTACAAAAAAGCAGAGCAACTGTTAGTGAGCTAGTTGACTCATTAGAAATTAATCTTGGTTATACTCTATTTGATCGAACCAAACGACCTCTACAGCTAACCTCGGAAGGTAAAAAACTTTACACTCAAGCACGCTTATTTCTCCATGAAGCTAATATTTTTGATCAGCTCGCCATGCAAATGCCTAAAGAAATACAACAAACTATCACGCTT
>CAYNAM010000096.1:0-9643 GCA_964395065.1 uncultured Ventosimonas sp. | reverse complement strand
AATCGTTGCTTCTCATTTTGTTGTTTCTGTAGGTTTGTTAATTAGCTTTGAAGTTTTATCATAGCAGTAGAATAGATTTAAAATTTAGTTGAAAGAATAGACGTTTTTATTTAGGTTTATTTTATAATAGAAATTAATCTATAGTCTCTTTAAGCGGTCTATAAAAATTAAATAATGAGTTTTTCTATTACTTATTAAGTATTGTTTAAATACTTTTTGAAAGTTTATTTAGGATGGTTTATGGCTTGGTTACAATTAAGATTGGCAATTACTCCTGAGCAGGCAGCAAGCTATGAGGATGTTTTATTAGAGTGTGGTGCTGTGTCTGTTACTTTTATGGATGCTGAGGATCAGCCTATTTTTGAGCCAGAGTTAGGAACAACTCCTTTGTGGAAAAATACCCATTTATTAGCATTGTTCGAAGAAGATACTTCTGCCGATCAGTTATTACTTTCTTTAGCACAGGCGTTAGGGAAGTTACCTGAGTATGAGCTAGAGCTACTTGCTGATCAAGACTGGGAACGTAGTTGGATGGATAACTTTAAGCCTCTCTGTTTTGGAAAGAGACTTTGGATTGTGCCCAGTTGGTGTGATGCGCCTGATCCGAATGCCGTTAATTTATTATTAGATCCTGGTCTTGCCTTTGGGACGGGTACACACCCTACAACGGCTCTTTGTTTGGAGTGGTTAGATAAGTATATGCCTGAAGCCGTTGATGTGATTGACTTTGGCTGCGGTTCTGGTATTTTAGCAATCGCTGCACTGCTATTGGGCGCGAATAAAGTAGTGGCAACAGATATTGATCCTCAAGCATTAGAAGCTACTGTGGATAATGCTAAGCGTAATCATATAGAGACGAAGTGTTTAGAGACGTATTTGCCTGAGAAAATGCCTGATGAGACAGCGGACATTGTGTTGGCTAATATTTTAGCTGGACCTCTTGTGGCATTAGCACCTAAGTTAGCTATGTTAACACGTGCAAATGGCTGGATATGCTTATCAGGTATTTTAGAAGAACAAGCCGTTGAGGTATGTAGCGCGTATGAGATGTATTTTAATTTGTCTCCTATCGCTGTAAAAGAGGGATGGGTTCGCATTACGGGGCAGCGCAAGTAGTTGCGTATTGACCTTACGAATGAATACTTTTAGTATAATAAATCAATCTCTTGGTAATTAGTTATAAACAGGGTAAGTGACCGATCGATGGAACAGATTTTTTGTCAAAGCAATGATGAGTGGGAGCGCGAAGCTGATTATAATGTATCAACTCAGCACAGTGAGCCTGAGCTAAAGCGCCCCTCTATGTATAAGGTTGTTATTTTAAATGATGATTATACCCCAATGGATTTTGTGGTTGATGTCTTAGAAACTTTTTTTGGTATGGATAATGAAAAAGCAACCCGTGTTATGTTGCAAGTTCATACAGAAGGTAAAGGAGTCTGTGGTGTATATACAAAGGATATTGCTGAAACAAAGGCTATGCAGGTGAATGAGTATTCTAGGAATAATGAGCATCCTTTGCTTTGTGAAATAGAGCGTCAAGAATAGTTGATTACTTATTGAGTTGTATGTTCTGCGGTATACCTGCAGAGCAGTTTTCTGGTAGATAAATAGATTGAATGTTAGAGTAGCAGTGCCAAGCCGTGTCAGTTGCTATTTGTTTATTAAATGTTTTTTCTAATACCATGATTTTGTTAGTAAATAATCCATTTAATGATTTGAAAGGCAATACAATATAGCATGTGTTGTTTTTGCTACTTGCTAGAAAGTTTATCTCTTGTGCAATATCAAGCTCGGTAATAGCTGCTGTAATCTCTTGATTTGTAGGGCAGATATTGTTTGCGTTGTAGAATTGAGTCACTGAATTCGTGTATTCTTGACTCATTAAATACACATCCATCACCAAACCTTTTGTTGTGTAATAGCTTGTTGCCAAAAACATTAAAAAAGGAATACCTAATAGAAAAAGTGTCATTGCGGATATGACTTTTACAATAACAACACGTTGTTTCTTAGTTGTTACTTGTTGTTTTTTTATATAACTCATGCTTAAGCTGTGCCATTCAAATAAAAAGCAGATGATTTAGCCTAAGTATTCTATAGAAAACATGTGTTTTTAGCCATGGATAAGTATTATTTTGCCTAAAATACTGAAAAAAGCTTGAGATTCACTATTTTTTAAGGAATTAGTGTGTTAGAGATGTTAGAATAATAACCTTAGGATGAATAAACTTTATTTAGTTTAAGTCAAGGCACTTTATCTTTTTCTCATAAGGATTGGGTGTTTTATAGTTTTATTAAAAATTGATAAGGTATAAACAGGATACGTTTGTTAATGGCCATTGAAAATCATTTTATTCATTACACTACCATTTATCTTAGCCGTCGTGAAGAAATTCTTATTCACTCTATTATTGCATTATATAGCTCAAATGAGGGATTTAAGTGGGTTAATAATGATAACGATGCAAGTGTTGTTATGGTAGGGAGTGACATAAAAAAATCAAGTGATCCTGGATTTGATCCCTTTGCAGCAATAAAGAAAGAACAAATAGTTTGCGTATTAGGTGATATGTTTTATCCTAAAAATGCACGTGCTGTGGTACATATTGATTTGCCTATTAAAGCATTGCAATTAGTTGATAGACTTTCTGAAATTGAAAGAAATTATATTCAAACAGAGTTTTCATTAAATTATATAGCTGCTAATCAGTTGGTTAAACGTAATGGTTTGAAGCAACAAGTGATACAGGAGGAGTCTTCCTCTATTAATTCTTTATTGAATCGAGATGGAATGATTGACTTTGTTACCACCAAACCAGCAACGTTAGCAGAAGAAAAAGAGCAAGAAGAAAAAAGTGATGAGGGGGTTATTACCCATCTTGAGTTATTCAAAACACTTGATTTACAACTTGAGGTAAATAAGCCAGAAGTAAAAAAAGAGGCTAAACCTTTTTCTTTAGAGTTGGTTGATAATCTCGACCAAGAAAAAGTGTATTCTAAAAATGTTGTAAATTTAAAAACTAATTCTGTGAGTGTGCAAGGTGAGGCATTAGGTAAAAAAGTATCTACTTTTTTACCTGTTTCGGATTCAGTTAACTTAAAAGAGGAAATTCGTTTAGCACCACCCACGTTGACGGAGGTGGTCTCTGAAATGCCTGAAGTCATTGCTAAAAAAATCACCAATGATTTGCAGCTTAGTCGACAATCAGTTGAAGGCAAAGCGTTATTACCAGAAGAGAAAAATGATAATCTTACTGACAAACACGATAGCCTTCTAAAAAGTACCTCTAATAGTTACTCTAAAAATACTGATTCGAAAGCAGTTGATATGAGTAATGGGGATGCTTTAGTAGAGGACTCCTCCATTCATGCGGAGGATAACAGCCCACGCATAAAATTATTGCGTTGGCCTAAAGCAGATCTTATTCAGCAGCATCCTGGTAATGCTATTTTAGCTTCTATGGTCATTAATGTGCCAATGTCTGTGAATGATATGGCAAAACAATCGGATTTACCGTTGTCCGTTTGCCAGCGTTTTTTTGATGCGGTCGTTACTGCTAACGTTGCTGAATATGTTGATCAGGTCGTTTCTGATAGTGAGCAGATGATTGATCAACCAGTAAAAACTAACACACCAAAACGAAAAGGGATTTTTTATAGAATACGTGCTGCATTGGGGCTCGTAAGGAAGTAATCCCTTTATGATTGAATACAAATTTATTGTGACTGGCACTGTCGGTGCTGGTAAAACAACGTTGATTTCGTCTGTCAGTGAAATTCCACCTATTTCTACTGATGTAAAAAACACAGACAAGTCTTTTGATAAGGCATTAACCACCGTTGCTTTTGACTATGGTCAGATCACTATTAGTGAAACGGAGCGTTTGCGTCTGTATGGAACTCCAGGGCAAGAGCGTTTTTCTTTTATGTGGCGTACATTGGCTCAAGGGGCAATGGGGGTCATTATTTTAATTGATCATACGCGACCAGACCCACTGGCTGATTTGAAGATTTATTTAGATAACTTTGCGGATTTAATAAAGGCAACAGGAAGTGTTGTTTGCGTTTGTAAAATGAAAGTAAATGAATCACCTTCCTTGGATGATTTTGCTGATGTGGCTGAGTCCTATAATGTAATATGCCCAATTATCAATGTTGATGTTCGTAAAAAGGAAGAAGTTTTAAATGTGTTAGATATTTTGCTAACGCAATTAGAGAATAGGGATTAATAATGTCAGATGATAATATTTTAGACATAGTAAAAAACATTTCAGAAGAGCTACTTAGCTTATTTATCACCAATGTAAAAGGTGTTAATGCAGTGATTATCTCAACGGCTGATGGGTTTGAGGTGTCTTCAAGATCTACCTGTGGCGCTAATATCAGTAAGCTTTCTGCACTCTCTAGTTCATTGTCAGCAATTGGTAATATGGCAACGTTAGAGGCTGAAATGGGTAAACAATATAGGCATGTAATGATTGAAAGTGAGGATGGCTTTTTGATGGTTATGGATGTCCCTTATATACACTATCCAATGATTCTTTGTGTTGTGTCTTCGGAGGAGGCATTCTTAGCGCGTGTTATTCAGCAGGCTAAGAATGTTTCGATGACGTTGGTAAATCAACTACCCAGCGAGTTATAAACTATCCCCTTAGGGGATAGATTTTATTTAAAAAGGACAGGAGAAGTGTAGGTTGCTTTACTGTTTTGTTTTAGCAAATTAACCTCAAGTGTACTAGGTACATTACCACTGAAGCTGATTTGCGCTTTTACCTCATTATTATTTAACCCATTAATGATATTAGATTCACCGGGTGTTAACCATGCTAATGTAGTGGGTTGAATCATCTGTACGGTAGCATCCTCTGCGCCATTGATTAGGTTGATGTCAAAATAAATATTTTCTTTATTTTGCCAGCTAATAAGGAATGTTTTTGGTTTATTGATTGGCGTTATGCTGATACTGAAGTCGTTTTTTGCAGATGTGATTGTTTGCTCTTTTTTATTGTCGATAGGCAGTGTTAATGTTTCTAATTGATAAGGCATAAAGCTAACATCTGCTGAAATTTCTTTTATGGTTGCCACTTTCTCATTGGCTATGGTTGGGTCGAGAATGGGTTTATAAGTCGCAACATTGACCGTTTTATTATCAGTAGCTGTGTTTAAATGTAAATTAGGCGCAGGAAGTAATTTTAGCTCTGGTTGTTGTTCAACTTTTGCATTATCTACTTTATATTGCCCTAAATTATTAGCCGCTCCTGCGCTATTGGTGATTAATAGCATCAGTTGCTTAGGTGCATTGGGCATATTGAGTACAAATAACTCGCCCTTGCTTGGTTTTAATGCAATTTCTTGTTGTTGCTGTTTTTTCCACAATACTTTGTCAAAGCCATTGATGGGAAATGACTGTAAGTATTGTGAGTCGTTACTGTTGATTGCTTTAACAAGTTGGTGCTGATTGTTATTAGACCAGCTTGCGGGACCCATTAATAAGATTGTTCGCATACTTTGATTTGCAGATCCTGCAATTTGTGAGTCTTTCACCAACGCCATTTTTTCAATCCAACCTGTCATTCTATTAATGGTTGCTTTCCCATAAAGCTTATTAGTTTGCTCTGATGAAAGTAATGTAATGAGTAGCTTATTATCGGTAATGTCATCCACTTGGATGGTGACACTCTTTAACCCCATAAAGTGGTCGAGGGTAATCTGTTGTTGTTTAACTAAAGGAATGGTTGCTGGAATAAAAGGCGGTGCAATAATAAATTGTAGGTATTGATACTCTTGTTTTGTTGCAGCGGTTGTTTCTATCCCTTGCTGTAATGTGTTGTCTTGTAGTGAGATTGTCTGTGGTTGGTTACTGCCTAAATTAAACTGGTATAGCATTCCTTTATTTAGGATAGTTTGTATGCTACGAGAAGGGTAGGCGGCTAATCCCCTGACTTGTAGTTCGGTATAGTCAGCCAGTACACTGAGTTTAATTTCTTTATCATGATAGCTTTGTACGTGATAATTGGCTAAAAGAGAAATGCCTACGGTTTCGTTGGTTGACCAGTTTACATGATTGTTTTGGGTGATCATGCTGTAGCCTTGAATCCAATATTTTTTATTGGTACCTTCTTTTGCTTGGACTACGAGTTGATTTTTTTGCACGTCTTGCGGCGTCGATTGATTATCACATCCAACGATAAGGGTACTTAGTACAAGTGATGTGATAGCTAATCTCAATATATCCATATAATGTAATCTCTTTGTCATGAAGTAAATAAGAAAGGTTATGATAACGAATTAGCTTAGATAAATCATTAAGTAATCCAGTGTTTATGATGACTGAGTAGGTTTTAGAGCGTCGAAAAGTGGCTGTAATGAGTATCCAAGCTGTGGGGTTAGTGCGGTAACCTTTTGTTCTAATGCATTTAAGTTAAGTTGTTGCTGTTTATTTTGTGGTATAAATAAAACAACATTCCCGGAGGGAACTAAGCATTCCCAATAGTGTTTTTTAAAGCGAGCCTTTAAAATCGGGTTATCTTTTGGAGTTCCATCATGCAGCGCCCACTGATTTATAATAAGCCAACCGTTAGGTGTAAGTTTTTGTTGGCATAACCCTAAAAAATCCCACTCAGAATGGCCTGCTGAAGGACCGTCATCAGTGTATAAGTCGAGAAAAATAAGGTCTGTTGGTGCCTGTTCTTCTAAACACTTTAATGCATCGTTTTGCACAATGGTTAGCTTAGGGTTTTGGGGAAATGCCAAATATTGTTGAGCTAATTCAATAACGCAGCTGCGTAGCTCGACAGCGGTTGCTTGTTGTAATGGTAAATACTTTAAGCAGGCAGTGGTTAATGTGCCTGCACCAAGCCCTAAAAAAAGTGCTGTTTTAGGGGCGGAGTGCATTAGAGCTCCCATCAGCATGGCCCTGGTATAATCATATTCTAACCAGCTTGGATCAGGCATAAAAACACAGCTTTGTTCAAATTGTAAACCAAATTCTAGAAAACGATAGTTGCCCATTTCAAAAATACGTACAATGCCGTATTCATCTTGTTTTTCTGCAATGACCATTACACGACTCTTTTTCAAAAATAAACATTTTATTGTGTTATAAAAACTGCGTAAATACCAACTAAATGTACGTGTAGTGTTATTGAGTTGTTGTTTATCAGGTTTCATGGTTTATTAAAATTAATCCCAGCATTGCTGGGATTAATCCTTTATTTAGGGTACAAGGGGGGAATAACTGATTCGTTGGCTTGAGCCTGTTCTTTGGAGGGTAGTGTCTGTATCGCTTGCCATAGTTTATCACCTTTCCAAGTGCTGGATGCTTCACTGTAAAGCACTTTATTAAGCTCCTCAATTGCCTCTGCTAGAGGGGAATAACGAGCTATAATTTCCGTAAGGTTTTCTGGCTGTTGTTTGGCCCAATTATCTACTGCAATTCTTGCCTGTTGCGGGTCATTGTCTTGGCAGGCTCGTTTTATATCATCCAGTAGCGTTTTAGGGTTAATAATGGGTGGCTCTGACTTTACGATAGCAGGTTGTTTGCGTGAATAGAGCCATAAACCTAAGAATATTAAGGTTGTAATTGCAAAGAAGATACTAAGGGATTGCCATACCCATAAATAAGGACTTTCAATTTTTCGAATAATACTCGGCGTGGCTGGTAATACATTAGTATTAGTAGAGACGGCCTGGTTATTGGTATTGTGCAGGGCAGAGTTTATTGTAACGTCAAGTGTTTTTGAGGGTAATGTGGCATATTCTAGCTTATTGGTCTGAGTATTCCACCATGGAATCTTAACTTCTGGAATAGTTATTTTTCCTGCTTTTGTGGGAATGAGAACATGCTGTTGAGTAACTGTACCAATAGGAAGTGATTGTGACCAGTTATCATTTAATTGTGGACTTTCAGGGTAACTTCGGATATCTGGAATAGGCGGGATAGTGATCGCACCAATCTGTTTACTTGTAAGACCATTGGCTGTTAATGTGATGGTGCGTGATAGTGAATCACCCTCCAGTAAGCTGTTAGACGGATTACTCCATTGTTCTGACAATTGCACTTCTTTTGCGGGTAAAAAAGGCATATTAGCAGGATAGCTAGCAGGCCTTGGTTTAACATCAAGGGTTAATTGGTTAGAGGTCACGGTTTTATTTTGTAAGCTATTTTGATCTTTAATAATCGCTGTTAATGCATAAGATGGGATATGAATAACGCCACTTTTGGTGGCAGATAATGCGTATTTTTGCTCAATAATATCATACTGGACGCCATTAATTTGTTTTTGATAGCGGTGTTCAGTGAGCGGACGAAAATCTAAATCAGGGAGCGTGGGTTTGATTAGCTGATTAATTCTATATATTTTGGGATCGTCAATATAAACGCGTAATGTGAAAATTTGTTGTTGTTGTATATAAACGGAATCTTGTTCCAAGACTGTTTCTATTTTTAAAATATCTTGGCCGTCGACAGAAAGATTTTGTGGTGTATCAATGAGTTTGATTGTAATGGGTTTTGTTTGTTCATTACCGACCGTGAGTGGGGGAATAACGATACTACTGGTTGTTGTTTTGGGGGATAATGCCATGCTCCAGCTTCTTGAGCGGTTAGCTTGGCCATTGATATTGGTGTATTGTGAGGATGAATTCATACCCACGACATCAAATAGATTTTTTAATGGCTCAATGTCAGGTGAGTTTGAATCACTGTCTGTTGTAATGGTTAATGTAATCGTTTCACCCGGAACAATTTCTGTTTTATCAACGCGCGCCGTTACTTCGGCAAACGCTGTGGGGATAATCATACCGAGTAAGCATAAGCTTGCTAATAAACGCTTAATCATCTTAATAATCACCTTTGTTAACACGTTGTTCAAAATAGAATTTTCTTCGCAAAAGTTCAGAGGGATCTTCCGACTCTGGTAATCGTCGCTTGAGCTCATCATCTTGTGCTTGTTTTTCAAGAATACTATCGTTTACTGTGTCTCCCGTAGCATTTTCTTGAGGTTGTTTTGAGTCTTGCTCTTGTGCTACCGAAGAGGGAGTGTTTTGTTTATTGGTTGGTTCTGCGAGCTCCCCTTGGGATTGCTCTTCTTGCATACTATTGCTCTGTTCGCTAGTTTCCCCTGATGATTGAGGTTTACTTTGCTCGCTTTCATTACTATTCTGTGCATCAGAAGAACGAGCCTCATTATTTTGTTGTTGATTGTTATTATTGCTTTGCGAGCTATTATTAGGTTGTGCACTGTCTTTTGAATCACTGGCTTGTTGATCGCTATTTTGTGAAGATGAACCATTATTTTGTTGTTGATTTTTTTGATCATCTTGTTGCTGGTTTTGATCTTGTTGCTGGTTTTGATCTTGTTGTTGGTTATTTTGATCACTGTTTTGTTGTTGTTCTTGTTTTTTTAATAGATCTTCAACAATCTTTTTATTAACGATAGCTTGTTCAAAGTCAGGTTTATCTTTAATGGCTTTGTTCCAAGCATCAATTGCTTCTTGGTATTTGCCTTGACGGGCAAGGGCGTTGCCATAGTTATAAATGCCCTCAGGCGTTTTAGCATTAGCAAATGCTTTTTCAGCTTTTTGCTAATCTTTTGCCTCATAGGCAGCATAGCTTTGCCATTGTTTATCTTTAAATATA
>CAYNAM010000095.1:0-9755 GCA_964395065.1 uncultured Ventosimonas sp. | reverse complement strand
ACATCAGGAACAGGTATTTTAACCAGTACCTTTAGCCATTATGGTAAAGTGAAAGAAGGTGAAGTTGAGCATCGCATTAATGGTGTGTTGATTGCTATGGCGAGCGGTAAGATTTTGGCTTATTCTTTAACGACATTGCAAGACCGTGGTCGCTTATTTGTTGAGCCAGGTATGGAGTGTTATGAAGGAATGATTGTGGGTATCCATTCACGAGGTAATGACCTCGTCGTTAATCCAACCAAAGGTAAAAAACTAGACAATATGCGTGCATCTGGTAATGATGAAACGATTCAGTTAGTACCGCCTATCAAGTTTACTTTGGAACAGGCACTTGAGTTTATTGATGATGATGAGTTGGTTGAGGTAACACCTAAATCAATCCGTTTACGGAAGAAAATTCTTAATGAAAATGAGCGTAAGCGTTCTGAGCGTAGTAAAGACTAATCACTCTCTAGACTTTATGAAAATCCCCAGCTTGCTGGGGATTTTTTATTTTTAACTAAAGTTAACCAATGTTAAAATAATGCTTAACGTTAAGGAGATGCCATGATAAAAAATAACGGACGGATTAGAAAAGGGATTATTGGCTGGTTCGCTCTGGTGGTTGTTTTCTCTTTATTAGTCTTTCCTAGCTATAGTGATTATATCGCTCGATCTCAGGTGAGTGAAGCATTATCGTTAGCATCTTCATGGAGAGGTGAAGTTGCAAGTTTTTATGAAGAATATCATCGTTGCCCCACCAATAAAGAAATCTCTGATTCATCGTCAGGGGGGCGGTATGTGAAGTTAGTTCAGCTTAGAGTATTAGAAGGAGCAGATAATTGCTATATTGTAGCTACGCTGCGCCAAGATGGATTTGTAGACCGACGAATTAGAGGACAATCAATCGTATTTGTTATGGAGCCAAGTTCGTTATGGCAGACGAAATTGAACTGTGAAACTAATTTAACCTCTCATCTGGCTAATTGCCAATTGGCTTCGTTAAAGGAGTAACGCAATGGCAGCAATAAAAGCGGTATTAAATAGCATTATTTATATAGCCTCTGCATTCATTACCTCAGTGATAATTGTAATTTCTTTCTTTTTTATAAAACCTTTTTTTGAATTTCCTCCATCAAAGCGAACATTACAACTTTCAGAAATAGTGGTTAGATCACAGGAGGTGGTAACGAGTTATTGGCAAAAATATCAGCAGTGTCCAACAAGTCAAGCATTGTTAGTATTAAATCGTTTAGCGCTGGTTGAGTCTGTAGAGATGACTAGTAGAATAGATAATAATCAGAAGCAATGCAGGCTTATCGTTGTGTTAGATAAACACCATTTTAACAATAAAGAAATTAGGCTGTCTTTTAGTTTTAATAAAACTCAAGAATTACCTGCACAATTTTTATGCTATACCAATGCGTCTATTCAAAATGTTCCGCAAAAATGTAGAAATCTTCGTGATATTGATTCTTTTTATGTGGGAGACTAATGTTTTTTGACAGAGTTTTTTTATAAACTTCGATAAAGACTACCAAAGTCGTATAACCTAATATGCTATAAGACGTTAGACTTTAGACTAAAGGAATAATTTATTATAACGTTTATACCATAGTTAGGTCATTTCATGATGGAAACGCCTTTTTTATCAAATAAGCAAGAACAGGATAGTTATTACCAGCAGTGTTTAAATCAGAAAACTATTTTAAATGATCAGCATTTAGTTAATTTACAAACATTCATTTATGCGGCTAATTTATTAAGTTTTCAGTTAGCTGCTGATCATTTGTGTTTATCTCCTAGTGCTGTTAGTCATCGTATTAATAAATTAGAAAAACAGTTAGGTTTTCAATTGTTTCATCGTTTCACCCGTAAAATAAAATTAACAACAGAGGGAGAGCGTTTGTATAGTGTATTAAAAAATAGTTTTAGTAGGATTAACTCAGAGATTCATGATATTCGTAGTTGTGAGCTGTCAGGCTCTTTAAACATTTTTTCTCATCCCAGTGTAGCTGAAAACTGGTTGCTGCCTAGACTTTCTGATTTTGTAAATTGTTATCCCTCTATTCAGATCAATATTAGAATGGGAAATGAGCAAGCTAGCTTTCAAGAGCAGGCGGTAGATCTGGCAATTTATTACAGTAATGGTTATTTTCCTGGATTTAATAGTGAGTGTTTGATGGAGGAGCAAATATTGCCTGTTTGTACTCAAGCTTATGCAGAGCAACAACAGCTGATCAATCAGCCCGATAACCTAGGTAATTGTACTTTGTTGCATGATGCGAAGGCTTGGCATTATTCTGCGGTGGATGCAGAGTGGCATGTTTGGTGTAAACAAATGAAAATAGAGTTACCTCAGCGCCATGCGATGATTACATTTGATAGTTCAAGTTCAGCTACCAGCGCAGCAACATGTGGCATGGGGGTGGCTATTGGACGTTTACATTTAGTCCGTAAATGGCTTGATTCGGGGGTGCTTATTAGTCCTTTTAAGTTTGCTCCATTGCGTACAAGTTTTAATTATTATTTGGTATGGCCTCGTCTACAATATATTCCACCTCGGCTTGAGGTTTTTTTAACTTGGATTAAGCAACAAGGTGTAATGAGTCAACAAGCTGATCACCAGTATTCTCTCGTTTCTGCTCAGTAAGTAATTGATAGCTTTTAAAAGGCCTTAATGATAAATTTATTATTAAGGCTTTTTTGTTAATTTGCTATAGCCATATAGATTATTTATATTCATCTATACGGCTATAAATTATCTTTTGTTAGTTTAGCAGTTACTCAGTATGATTATTTTAAAGGAGTAAATAATAATCAAGCACTGAGGAGCAGGCCTATGACAACAGCTATGTTGGTTGGTATCTTAATCACTTCTATTATATTAATTGTTGTACTGATTGTTAAATGTAAGTTACATGCATCTATTGCATTGGTTTTAGCCGCTTTTTTTGTAGGTATTACAACGGGTATGCCTATAGATACTCTCCCAAGTGTTATTGAGAAAGGGGTCGGCGGAACATTAGGTTTTCTAACGCTCATCATAGGTTTTGGTGCTATTTTAGGCAAAATGCTTGAGGTTTCTGGGGGAGCTGAGCGTATAGCCAGCACTTTGCTTGACAAGTTAGGTAAAGAACGCGCCACATGGGTAATGATGTTAGTTGGTTTTATTGCAGGGATTCCAGTTTTTGTTGAAGTGGGGTTTGTTCTATTGGTTCCTTTGGTGCTTGTTGTTGCTAAGGATGCAGGGATTCCTCGCTTGAAAGTTGGCTTACCATTAGCTATTTCTTTAATGACAGTTCATTGTATTGTTCCTCCACACCCAGCAGCAATGGCTATTGCAGCAACGCTAGGAGCGGATGTCGGGAAGGTCATTGTATTTGGTTTATTAGTAGGATTACCTTGTGCAGTTATAGGGGGACCTCTTTTTGTAAAGTTCTTTTGTTCTAATGTGCCTGAGGATAAAGAAACGTTAAACGAGACATCAAGTGCTAGCTTGATGAAAAAGGATCTTCCTGGTTTTGGGATTACTCTTTTTACTATTCTATTGCCTTTATTAATTATGGTAGGAAAAACGTTATTGGTGATTAGTATCGATAAGAGTTCTTCTGCTATGCCTTATATTTCATTTATTGGAAATCCTATCACTGCATTACTTATCTCTGTATTTTTTGCTTATTGGAGCTTAGGTTTGGTGAGAGGCCTTAATTTAATCGAGTTATTAAGTATTTCCGAAAAAGCATTTACGCCAATTGCTGGAATTTTGTTAATTATTGGTGCAGGTGGCGCTTTTAGCGAGATTCTAAGTGTAAGTGGAGTGGGTAATGGATTAAAAGAAGCCCTTTCTACTTTACCTATTAGCCCTATTATTTTGGCATGGTTAATTGCTGCTTTACTTCATTTTGCTGTAGGGTCTGCAACGGTTGCAATGATAAGTGCAACAGGAATTATATTGCCGATGATGGCAGGGCACCCAGAATTAAAACCAGAGGTCATGGCGATTGCTATTGGTGCAGGTGCCATCGCATTAACACAGGTAACGGATAGCTATTTCTGGTTAGTTAAAGAATATTTAGGCTTAACGATGACAGAAACCATTAAGCGTATAACTGTAGCAACAACATTAGCTTCTATCGTGGGTTTGTGTGGTGCTTTAATTTTAAATATGATTTTGTAAGGTTAGGAGCGAAAAAGTGGAATTAATTCATGGAAAAACACTAGGGCAGTGGTATGAAACTCATCCATTGATAGAGGATTTAGTTAAGTTAAGAGAAGCAACATGGTTTAATCCAGCCCTTAAGGAGGCTGATCTTGCTTTACCAGACGTAGGGCTCACTGTAGAAGATATTAAAGATGCGGCCGCACGTTTAAAACGTTTTAGTCCCTATTTAGCAAAAGTATTTCCTGAGACTCAGCATCAGTTAGGTATATTGGAATCGCCGTTAGTTGCAGTGCCAGAGTTCCAAAAGAGCTTGGATGAACATTATCATTCTGATTCTATAGGAAACTTATGGTTAAAATTGGATAGTCAGTTACCTATCAGTGGTTCTATTAAGGCTCGTGGGGGGATTTATGAAGTTTTAAAGCATGCTGAGGAGTTGGCTATATCAGCTGGTAAATTAAAATTAACCGATGATTACCGCGTATTAGCCGAGCCTGAGTTTAAATCGTTCTTTTCTCAATATTCAGTAGCTGTCGGGTCGACAGGCAATTTAGGTTTGTCCATTGGTATTATGAGTGCACAGTTAGGTTTTAAGGCTAGTGTGCATATGTCTGCTGATGCACGTCAGTGGAAAAAAGATAAATTAAGAGCTCATGGTGTGACGGTTGTTGAGTATGAGTCAGACTATTCTGAGGCGGTAGCTAAAGGGCGTAAAGAGTCTGAAAATGATCCATTGTGCTACTTTGTTGATGATGAAAACTCAAAAAGTCTATTTTTAGGTTATGCGGTAGCTGCTTACCGTTTAGCAGGGCAGTTACAAGCGCTATCAGTTAAAGTGGATGCTGAACATCCCTTATTCGTTTATTTACCTTGTGGTGTAGGTGGCGGACCTGGAGGTGTTGCTTTTGGATTAAAGGCACAGTTTGGTGATGATGTACACTGTGTTTTTAGTGAACCAACTCACGCGCCTTGTATGTTTTTGGGTGTCTATACAGGGTTACATGATAAGGTTTCTGTACAAGATTTTGGAATTGATAACTCAACGGCTGCTGATGGGTTGGCGGTGGGTAGACCCTCTGGTTTTGTGGGTAAAGCGATGCAGCACCTTCTAGATGGTTATTTTACACTAGATGATGATGAAATGTATCAGTTACTTGCTTTATTGGCGCACTGTGAAAAAATTTATGTAGAACCTTCAGCTGCGGCAGGAATTCCTGGTATTTATGAGGTATTGAAGGATAAGCAATATTTACAGCGTATGAAGTTTACTCCACAACAATTACAACAAGCAACGCATATTGCATGGATTACAGGGGGGAGCATGGTACCTGATGTTGAGATGAAGCAATATATTGCTAAAGGCGAAACGCTTTTAAACACCTCAGTATAACCAAATAAAAAACCCCCTGTTTTTTTAGGGGGTTTGTATATTGGATAATAATCAAAAGTATGCAAGTTGATATATTACTGCATCCATCAGTTATACTAACTTGTGTCTATTTTATTATTTTAGTAGGTGTTTTTATATACAACTTTAGATTAATTTTTAATGGAAAAAGTTATTTGAAAAGAAGTAATCTTAATCCATTAAACACGACTAATAAACTAACGCCTATATCAGCAAAAATAGCCATCCATAATGTACCATATCCTACAATGGTCAGTATGATAAATAAGAGTTTAATAGTAATCGCAAAACTAATGTTTTGAATAAGCAGCTGGCGTGTTGCTTTTGATAGTCGAATAAATTGAGGAAGTTTTCGTAAATCATCGTCCATTAATGCGACATCAGCTGTTTCAATCGCACTGTCTGTACCTATTGCTCCCATTGCAAACCCTATGTTTGCACGTGCTAACGCAGGAGTATCATTAATACCATCACCAACCATACCTATCGTTTGCTGTTGTTTTATCTTTTCTTCAATAATAGTGAGTTTGTCTTCGGGCAATAGATTGGCTTTTACTTCATCAATTCCAACTTCTTTGGCTATTGCCTCTGCGGTATAGGCATTGTCTCCTGTTAACATGAGTACTTTAAGACCGAGTTGGTGAAGTTCGTTAATAGCTTGTTTAGTGGTGGATTTGATTGTGTCGGCCACAGCAAATAGACCAATAACTTCTGTTGTACTGGCTAATAAAGTAATGGTTTTACCTTGTTGTTCGAATGGCTTAATGGTGTCATTGAGTGTTGTAGAGGTTACACCAATTTCTTCCATTAGGCGATAATTACCAAGGTAATAGGATTGTCCATTAATAGTACCTTTAGTTCCTCGCCCCAACAAGGCTTCAAAATTTTCAACTGGCAATAAGTTATTTTTCGCTGCTTGGGCAATTGCTAATGAGACAGGATGGTCAGAGTGATTGGCTAAGCTAGCGGCAATTTTTTGAGCATCGATATTGTTATTAAGAGAAAGGTAGTCTGTTTGTGAGGGCTTACCCATGGTTAATGTGCCTGTTTTATCAACAGCTAACCATTGTAATTTATGGGCTTGTTCTAAATAGACGCCACCTTTAACCAATATACCTAATTTGGCAGCTCTTGCAAGGCCACTGACAATGGTCACTGGTGTGGATATAACAAGTGCACAAGGGCATGCAATGACTAAAAGGACAAGAGCTTTATAAATCCAATCAATTGAAAATATACCGGTCATAATCCAAGAGGGAATTGTTATTAATGCTACTAATAGTGCTAGGCCTACCACAATAGGGGTGTAGTATTTTGAGAACTGATCAACAAAACGTTGTGTGGGAGCGCGACTGCTTTGGGCCTCTTCAACACGTTGAATAATACGCGCTAATGTAGTATCAGAAGTAATCCGTGTAACTTTAAAGGTAAATGCTTGATTACCATTAACGGTTCCTGCGTAGACGGAATCGCCAATGCTTTTTTCAATGGGCATACTTTCACCCGTAATAGCAGACTGATCTATTGTTGTTTGTCCGCTGGTTATTTCCCCGTCAAGAGCAATGCGTTGGCCAGGCTTGACGCGGACAATGTTGTTAAGTAGTACTTCATCTGCATTAACAGTTTGCCACGAACCATCGCTTTGTTGTACCTCAGCAGTAGTCGGCGCCAGGCTAAGCAAACCACCAATAGCATTACGCGCTCTTTGCAGTGAGAGTGTTTCTATGTATTCTGCCAGTGTAAAAAGCACGATGACCATAGCAGCTTCGGGCCATTGGCCAATAATGATTGCTCCTGTTACCGCAATACTCATGAGAGCATTAATATTTAAAGCTTTGTTTTTGAGTGCAATAAAGCCTTTATAATAGGTTGGTATACCTACCAGCACAATAGCGAGTAGAGAGGCAATGATAATGAGAAACTCTGGGGCTGCAAGATAATGCATGAGTTCTGCACTAAAAGCTAGGGTACCTGCAATCATAAGCATGATTGTTGACTTAGGTGAAATAGATTCATGTAATATCTGGTTGTTATAGGGAACAGCCTGCATACCTAATTCACTAATCATTTGTTGTAATGGTTCTATTTGGGTATAACGATGCTTAATTTTTAGCACCCGCTTAATGAGATTAAACTCTAATACCTCAATGGCCTCTATTCCTTTGAGTTTTTCACGAATGAGACGCTCTTCAGTAGGGCAATCCATATCTTCAATTAGAAGGCTATCCCAGCGAGAATCACCTGTAGAGAAATCTATATTTTCATTGCTTTTTGCTGTATTGTGTACATTGTCATGTTGATGGCTACAGCAATGATCGTGTTTTTTTTCGCTCATGAGCTTTCCTCAATAGATAGACATTCATTTATTAATGCTCATTAAAAAGCTTATAGTAACTATAGAGTCAAGCTTTTTATAATATTGTGTTTATGAGAAATATGAAATTATGATTACCTATCATTATCTTCAAGAGGGTGTATTGAGAACTGTAACCTCTGATGAGGTGGCGATTATTCCTAAAGATACTATATGGATAGATTTGCTTCATCCTACTCAAGATGAAGAACATTTTATTGAAGATAGCTTGGATATAGAGGTGCCATCTCCTGAGGAAATGTCTGAGATTGAGGATTCATCACGCTTTTTTGTAACCAAAGATGGTTTTTGTATGATCGTATCTGTGGTTACGGGGAGCCAGAATATGAACCCTGTTTTAACAGAAATCTCGTTCATTTTAGATCAAAAGCGATTAGTCTGTGCGCACTATGGAGAATTAGTTTCTTTTAAAACATTTGAAAATAAAGGGGCTCGCCAAACACAGTTATTTAAAAGCCCTGATATTTTGATGATGTCATTAATAGATGCCGTGGTTGATCGTATAGCAGATATTTTAGAAAAGCTGCAAAGTAATCTGAATGACTTATCGAGAAATATTTTTGATAATGATAAATTAGACACAAAAGACTTACAGTTTACAGTTAAAAAGTTAGGCAAATACAATTCATTATTAGCAAAGTTGAGTGACAGTATGCTTAGTATTCGCCGTATGCTAATTTATTGTAAACAATCAGTAAGTTGGCTAACAAAAGAAGCTAAGGATTTATTGCGTTCAATAGAGTTAGATATTGGCTCTCTTACGGAATATCACACGAGAATGTCTAGCGAAATTACTTTTTTATTAGATGCAACCTTAGGGTTAATTAATATTGAGCAAAATAGCATTATTAAAGTGTTTTCTATTGCCGCAGTGTTATTCTTACCACCCACATTGGTTGGTACTATTTATGGTATGAACTTTCATGATATGCCAGAGTTGGACTTAAGCTTTGGTTACCCTCTCAGTTTGATTTTGATGGTGCTATCGGCATTAATTTGTTATGTTTGGTTTAAAATTAAGAAATGGTTATAAAAAAAGGGCAACCTAAATGAATTAGGTTGCCCTTTTTTAGTAGGTTATTGGTTATAGGTATCTAGTAGAATATCATCCAAAATATCACTTGATCCCCAAGGCTTGCTGTCATTTAAAATAGCAGCAATAGCCCAGACATCGTTATTTTTATCTCTAATATAGCCTGCGATAGCACGTACATTATTGAGTGTACCCGTTTTAATATGGCCGCGTCCGCGTGCATCTGTTTTTCTTAGACGTTTGCTCATGGTACCATCAACGCCGATTATAGGCATTGATGCAATGAATTCAGCAGAGTAATTACCTTTCCATGCCATTTGTAGTAGCCCTACCATCTCTTTAGCTGTAATACGTTCTTCGCGTGACAAGCCCGAACCATTTTCCATTTTAAGCTGTTCAGGGCTGACTCCTTTGGTTAGTAACCAGTTATAAATAGTGCGGTAAGCTGCTTCTGCATCGTCCTTATCATCTGCTTTACGATTTCTGGCACCGATGGTTAAAAAGAGTTGTTTTGCCATAGTGTTATTACTGAATTTGTTGATATCGCGTATGACTTCAACAAGGTCTGGCGACCAAGTGACGGCTAATAATTTAGCATCTTTTGGCATAATGCCTATTTTGCTTTGTCCTGATATTTGGCCGCCAAGCTCTTTCCAGAAGGAGCGGATAATGTTTGCAGCATAGCGGTCATGGTCAAATAAAGAAATATATTTCTGAACGTTGCATTCTTCAACAATATTTCCTGATACCGTTAATTTAACGGTGCCATTCTGTTGTGTCACAGGTATGTATTCAA
>CAYNAM010000094.1:0-9824 GCA_964395065.1 uncultured Ventosimonas sp. | reverse complement strand
AATTTTAATGGAAATATCATTTAAGTTTTGGTGCTAATTTCGGGGGATAGGTCATATGTTAAATAAGAGGCTTAATACATATTCTTATTCAAATGCTAATCCGCCCTTATTTAAAGGGAATTATAAGTAGAAGCTAAAGCATTAAAGAACGCTTACCTCCATTAGCTTAATGAGTGATTATAAAACCATAATCACGTTGTTGCATATTCTTGTACCTCATCAAGATTATTAAATAGGCATTTATTTAACCAACTACAACGAATAGGTTATTTCAAGATATTATCTTCTATTTTCTTGAGCTGATAACGACAACGAGTCTCACTGATATAAAAAGCTTAGCGGGCTAATCTTATGATTACAGCTAGTAAAGCCATTTCTTTACGCTGAGTTGGCTTCACCACTTTTTTACCATGGGCTCCTGAGTTTTAATCTTTCCTCGGCATACATCTTCTTAAAAGGTAGCAGCTACTATGTTCTTGATATAGTTCTGGTACTGGAGTGCCTGATTCTGATTGATTTAATATGGTGATTATTTGACTGTCATTGAGTTTGGTCTTTTTCATAGAGTTTTTCCTTTACTATTAGTATAAGAGTTTTTTACTTTTAAAATCTTTTTTTTGGGGGGGATTACCTAATCAGTGAGTTTAAAATAGAATAAGTTGACTGATTGATAATAATTACTATGTAAAATAAAGATTATAACTAGACAATGGTCATTATTTTCGGTTTATTCTAACGTTCATTTTCTGAATATGCGATAATAAGAAAGTTATAAATGAAAAAAGTAATTTAACTGAATATAATTAGTTAAAATATAAAGAGTTAGATAATATGACCGTTGTTTCTCACCCTTACGTGCACTTCCATAATATTCAAAAAACTTACGATGGTGAGCAGTTAGTTGTAAAAAATCTTAATCTTGAAGTAGAAAAGGGTGAGTTTTTAACATTACTTGGTCCGTCAGGCTCAGGAAAAACCACTTGCTTGATGCTGTTAGCAGGCTTTGAAATGCCAACTAAAGGTAAAATTTTTCTAGAAAATAAACCGTTACACACTTTACCACCTCATAAAAGAGATATTGGTATGGTATTTCAAAATTATGCGTTATTTCCTCATATGACTGTAGCAGAAAATTTAGCATACCCTCTAAAAGTTAGAAAGATTAATAAAGCCCTAATAGCAGAAAAAGTAAAACAATCGTTAGCGCTTGTTAAATTAGATAATTTAGCTTCGCGCTATCCTGCACAGCTTTCAGGTGGTCAGCAGCAACGAATTGCCTTGGCGAGAGCGCTTATTTTTCAACCACAATTAGTTTTAATGGATGAACCGTTAGGTGCATTAGATAAGCAGTTACGAGAGCAAATGCAACTCGAAATAAGACATCTTCATAAGGAGCTAGGGGTTACTATTGTTTTTGTAACTCATGACCAGTCAGAAGCATTGACCATGTCAGATCGTATTGCCGTATTTAATGAGGGAATTATCCAACAAGTGGATACCCCGCAGAATCTTTATGAACATCCTTGTAACTCTTTTGTTGCTCATTTTATTGGCGAAAATAATGAGCTATCAGGGGTAGTGGTTGCCCTTGAAAACAATCACTGCCGAGTGCGCTTGAAAAATGATGCTGAAGTACTTGCTCGCATGGGTATTCCAATGAGTATTGGTGATATAACTTCTTTGTCCATTCGTCCTGAGCGCGTAATTCTCGCACAAGCAAAAAATAATTGTCTAACAGGCACCATTGAAGAACTTATTTATTTGGGCGACCATGTGCGTGTCCGTTTAAGTGTAGTAGAAAACAATTCTTTTATGGCTAAAATTCCTATTTCTGCGATGCAGAAACATTGGCGTACAGGAGTCACTATACCTATTAGTTGGCATAGTGATGATGCTTGCGCACTTAATCCCCTTTAAAATAACAGCATTTTTATGAGGTCTTTTGTGGTAAAGAATATACTGCTTATCATTTTATTTATAAGTACTGCTATGCAGTTACAAGCAGAACCATTAACAGTTATTTCTTATGGTGGTTTACATGTTAAGGCCCAAGGCGAAGCGTTTTATAAACCTTTTGAAGAGCAAACAAAAATAAAATTACTCACGGGTGAATACAATGGTGAAATGGCCAAAATACGATCCATGGTTGATACTAAGAATGTTTCTTGGGATGTGGTACAAGTTGAAACAGGTGATCTTTACCGTGGTTGTAGTGAAGGCTTATTTGAACAAATTGATTGGTCAGCTCTAAAAATTGATGAAGAAAGTGATTATGTTGATGGTTCTCTTTCAGACTGTGGTGCAGGGTTTTTCATTTGGTCTATAGTTTTGGCTTATGATACCCATCAATTTAAAACACCCCCTAAAGATTGGAAAGATTTTTGGGATATCAAAAAATTTCCAGGCAAAAGAGCCTTAAGAAAAAGCCCTATTCTTGCCTTAGAAGCTGCTTTGCTGGCAGATGGTGTGAAGCCAGCTGATATTTATAGTGTACTGGCAACGCCTGAAGGTGTGGACAGAGCGTTTAAAAAACTGGATGAAATAAAACCTTATATTCAGTGGTGGGAATCTGGTTCACAACCAATGCAATGGCTAATTTCAGGTAATGTAGTGATGACTTCGGCCTATAATGGCCGCGTATATGATGCACAAGAAGAAGGTAAGCCAGTAGGCATTGTTTGGAATGATAGTTTCTATGACATGGACAGCTTTGCGATTGTAAAAGGAACAAAGAACAAAGAAGCAGCTGAACGTTTTATAACCCTGACGATGCAACCTGAAAATCAAAAGATATATTCAGAAGTGGCAGGTTATGGCTTTTCAAATAAAAAAACAGCGGCATTATTAGATAAAAAGACACTTGAACACTTATCGACAGCACCTGAACACATGGAAAATGCCCATAAATTAGACCCTGATTTTTGGATAGACCATGGTGAAACATTGCAACAGCGGTTTAATATATGGATATCTGAGTAAATTAAGGCGAGTGGCGTGAAAAGGAAAATAGGACTGTTGTTAGGCTGTTGTTTATTAATGGCCTGCCAGAAACAAAACGATGCATTAACCGTCGTTTCACTAGGGGGAGTTCATGCCAAAACCCAAAAAGAGACTTTTTATAAGCCCTTTATGAAACAAACACAAACATCGATTGTGGCCGATAGTTATAATGGTGGCATGGCAAAGATTCGTTCTATGATAGAAACTCAGCAAATAGACTGGGACGTTGTTCAGGTAGAAACCGCTAATTTAATTAGAGGTTGTAGTGAAGGCCTATTTGAGCCTATTGATAAAAACTTAATCAATAATAAGAGCGACTTCATTAAAGGTAACTTTTCTGAATGTGGTATAGGTTTTTTTAGTTGGTCGATTATTTTTGCCTACAATAAAGATAAGTTAACTCATGAGCCTAAGACATGGAAAGACTTCTGGAATATTAAAGATTTTCCTGGTAATCGTGGCTTGCAAAAAACACCAATGATTGCATTAGAAGCAGCGTTGTTAGCAGATGATGTAAAACCAGAAGATGTCTATACCTTATTAAAAACCTCTGAAGGTATCGATAGAGCATTTAAAAAGCTTGATGAAATAAAACCCTACATTCGTTGGTGGGAAAAAGGCTCGCAACCTTTACCTATGTTATTAACAGGCGATGTAGTAATGACAACAACCTTTAATGGGCGAGGTGTTATAGCCCAAAGAGAGGGCAAAAGTGTGGGGTTAGTATGGAATGATAGTTTTTATGATGTCGATAGTTTCGCCATTATCAAAGGTAGCCGACATAAAAAGTTGGCAGAGGATTTTATCGCCTTTGCTATTTCAGTAGCACAACAAAAAGCATTCTCAGAGTATTCACATTATGGTTTTGTTAATGAGCAGGTTATACCATTGATTAATCCTGAGTTACTTAAAGAATTACCTAATAATCCTGATGTAATGCCACATGCTCATAAAATTAATGCTAGTTTTTGGGTTGAGCAGGGTGAACCATTAGAAAGACGTTTTAATATTTGGGCCTCCCAGTAGTGAGTTTAATCATGGAACAAACAGCTAAACGACAAACACTTAAGCAAGGGCTAAATAAATCAGGCCGTAAAAAAAGATGGTTATCTCGTGTATTAGTCATGCCTGTGGTTATCTTTTTGATTGTTTTTTTTGTTGTGCCGTTAGCAGATATTTTATGCAAAAGTATCATTAATCCAGAAATCCATCGGAACTTGCCACAAACATTGCAAGCATTGGCAGTTTGGGATGGTAAAACAACCCCTGATAACACTGTATTTATGGCCCTTGCCAATGATTTGCGAGAGGCCAGAAAAAAAGGGGTGGCAGGGGCAATTGGTAGGCGGTTAGGCTATGAAGATGACAAATACCGTATCATGATCAGTACAACGCTACGCAAGTTGCCAAGAAAGCCTGTTGCTGATATTAAAAGTAAAATTATTGCTGCATCACCCCTTTGGCAAGATCCGACCACATGGCAAGTGATTAAACAAGTATCAGGCAGTTTAACAACACATTATTTATTGCAATCATTTGATTATAAAGCTGATTACAACACCGGTAAGCTGGTACCCATAACGATCAAAATGCACAATGAAGAAGTAGCTAACTATCATCTAAAAATACTTGCTCGAACCCTTTGGATGTCTTTTATTATTACTTTCTTTTGTGTGCTGATAGGTTATCCTCTGGCCTATTGGCTCTCTTGCCAACCAACAAAGCGTGCTAATTTACTGCTTATCTTGGTATTATTGCCTTTTTGGACTTCATTACTTGTTCGCACAACCGGTTGGTATATTCTTCTACAATCCAACGGATTAATTAATTATGTATTGCAATTATTCGGTATCATTAGTCAGCCTATTTCTTTTATACCAGGTCGTTTTGGTGTTTATATTGCAATGATCCATATTCTATTACCCTTTATTGTTTTGCCCCTCTATGCTGTTATGAAAGGTATTTCTGGTACCCATTTAAGGGCGGCTATTTCATTAGGCGCGCACCCATTGTATGCCTTTTTTTCAGTGTATGTTCCACAAACGTATGCAGGATTAAGAGCAGGTGTTTTATTAGTCTTCATTATGGCTATTGGTTATTACGTGACACCTGCATTGTTAGGTGGGCCTGCCGATCAAATGATCAGTTATTTTATAAATTATTATACCAATGAAATCAATAACTGGGGCTTGGCTGCTGCACTGAGTTTACAGCTTATTGTACTGGTTGTGATATTAAGTTGGATTTACAGTAAAATTTCTTATAGGAAACGAAAAGTTTAATATGTTTAAACATTATTATCGCTCCACTAGCTGGAAAATTGGACGATTTTTATTTAATAGTTTTGCTGGGTTAGTGTTAGTTTTTTTAATTACACCTGTGCTTATTATTATTCCGCTTTCGTTTAATAGCAGTTCGTTTTTAACCTATCCAATCGATGATATTTCGCTCACATGGTATAAGGCTTTCTTTACATCTGATACATGGATGAGTGCTCTTAAAAATAGTTTTATTATTGCACCCATTGCAACATTATTTGCAACGGTATTAGGAACCTTCGCGGCAATGGGGGTTGCTAAAACTAAATTCAGAGGCAAAATGCTCTTTATGAGCATTATTATGTCCCCGATGGTTACACCAATTGTGATTACAGCGGTTGGAATGTACTTTTTCTTTGCGCAACTGCAATTAACCAATAGCTATTTAGGGATTATTTTAGCCCATACTGTATTAGGTATCCCTTTTGTCGTTATTACCGTAAGTGCTTCTTTACGTGGTTATGATGATAATTTTTCTCGAGCGGCTATTAGTTTAGGAGCATCCCCACTTACGGTATTTAGAACAGTAACCTTTCCTTTAATTGCTCCCGGGGTTATTTCAGGCGCTTTATTTGCGTTTGCAACTTCTTTTGATGAGGTTGTAGTAACATTATTTTTAGCCAGTTCTAGCCAGCGAACACTCCCTATGCAGATGTTCAGTGGAATTCGTGAAAATATAGAACCAACTATTGCGGCGGCGGCAACCATCATGTTGGTTTCATCGGCTGCATTGCTATTAACCATTGAGTATTTACGTCGACGTAGCGAGCGATTAAGGAAGCCTACACATTAGTGATTATACAGAGAATAAAAAAGGAATTTCTTTTGTTAAAGACTCTGGTACAAATAAAAAATGTAATACACGACGGCCATTAGCATGTGAGGCTTTAGACGATGAATGTAAAATAAGTGGACTCATGATGACAACACCACCAGCATTGACTGTGCATTCCTTTTCTCCCTTCTCATCACGAATGGCAACCCATTGCCTTTCAGGAATACGTCCTAATTGATGAGATGTTGGAACAACCTTTAAAGGACCATGTGCTTGTAAACAATCATCAATATGTAATCGTACGGCAATAATTTGATTGGTAATAGTTGAGGGAGGCTGTACAAATAAAGCCCCTTGTTTTTTTGACCAACCTGTAAAACCTTCTTTTGTAAATTGCTCTTTGACAGGAATGCTAAGGTCTTGGTGTAATGGTACTAACCAGTTTTTTTCTGATGATTTTTGAAAGTAAGTACACTGTATGGCTTTGCTTTCATTCGGGAGTATCGTGGATAGTACAGGGTGATTTTTTAATTGATTAGCCAGTGTTTGACACCACCTTTCAGATAACAGCTCTCGGCTACCAGCACCAGTAACATCAATATTAACCAGTTGTTGCTTAAGTGCATTCAGCTCATCAATTGCTAAAATATTTTCTAAAGCTAAATAGCCATCATCATGAAAAGTTCGCTGATAGGTTCTCATGGCTAAAATCTCCTTTATTTTACAGGCATATCCATTTAATTTAGGTATAATATAAAATCATTTATAACAAAATATATCAAAAAAACCAATAATAGACTTTAGGAGTCTTTTAACAATGCAATCATCTACAAGTGTTGCGTTATTAGTTGTCAGTTGTTTAACGTACCCTCAATTTGTATTATCCAGCGAACAAAGCGAAAGTAAAGGATTTATTGAAGACAGTAAATGGAATGCTCATGCACGGAGTTTGTATTTTAGCCGAGATTTTAAAAGTAGCCATAATACAGGGCAAAGTAAAAGAATGGCGTGGGGACTTGGTTTAAGTACTGTATTTGAATCAGGGTTTACGGAGGGAACTGTCGGCTTTGGGTTAGATGCATGGGGATTGCAAGGGATTCGTTTAGATGGTGGTAGAGGCCATGCTAATGCTGCAATGGATGTAACACCTGTTGGTGATTCGGGGCGTGCCGCTCACGATTGGAGCCAATTAGGCGGCGCGGTAAAAGCAAGAATATCCAATACAACCATTAAATATGGTAACCAATTTGTCAGCTTACCGATTTTAATGACCGATAGCTCAAGATTACTGCCTGAATCAGTCACCGGTACGTTAATTACCAGTAAAGAAATCGAAAATTTAGAAATTAATGCAGGGCATTTTACAGCCATTAGCGGTGCACATAGCACAGGGCATGATAACTCAGGTTACCCAAGTGCCTATTATGTGGGTATGAAACGTTTAGATTTTATTGGTGGTACTTATCAATTTACAGATAATCTAGCAACGAGCTTATACTATTCATGGAATAAAGATATTGCTAAACGCGCCTACGGTAATATTAATTACACTTACCCAATTGATAACCAACAAAGTGTCAATGTTGATTTTAATATTTATCATACCGATTATGATAAAAAGTATGTTCGTCGCACTAGTGAAGGCGATATTGATAAAAGCATCAATAATACAATCTGGAGTTTAGCTGGTAAATACAGCTATGATGCACATTCATTTATTGTGGCCTATCAACAATCCATGGGTGGGTGGTATGGGCATGGTTATGACTATGGTTCAGGTTATGGTACTAATGATGGTGGAAGTAGTATATGGTTAGCTAATTCTTACGAGTCTGACTTTAATGCAAAAGATGAAAAGTCATTACAAATAAGTTATGAGTTAAGTGGTGCTGGTGTCGGTATTCCTGGGTTAGCCTTTAAGTCAGCCTATGTTTATGGTTGGAATGCAGACACAGCCGCTTATAGTGGCGGTAAACGAGGTAAAGAAAGAGAGTTGTTTAATCAAGTTTCTTATACTATTCAGCAAGGCGCTGCAAAAGATCTTGCATTTAAAGTAAGAAGTTCTTTTTACCGTGCAACCAATCGATTCTCTTATGGTGATAATAACGAATTACGTGTTTATGTCGATTACCCATTAGATTTAATGGCGTTGATTAAAAACAATAAGTAATAAAAAAAGCCCTTTATTTGAAGGGCTTTTTAATACGTGATTAGTTATTTCGCTGTGGTTTCTTGTGTTGTGGTTTGTTCATCAGCTTTGGCAGGGGCTTTTACTTCTACGGTCCAATTGGCTGGCCATTTATAACCTGCAAATGTTTTATGAGAGTAGTCTTTAAACTCATCAGAGTTATAAGCAGCTATCACGTCTTTAGCCCATGGCTGATCAATATCTTTAGTACGCATAACACCCCAATTTACATAAGCAAAACTAGGCTCTTGATAAAGAGCTGTTGTTAAATCAACACCTGAACTAACGGCGTAGTTACCATTGATAATGGCAAAGTCTACATTGTTACGTGATCTTGGCACTTGTGCGGCTTCCAGTTGAACTAGTTGGATATTGTACTTATTGTCTTTAATATCGCGTTCAGATGCTGTAAGTGGATTGATGCCCTCTTTTAAAGTAATCCAACCTAAGTCATTCATAATAACCAGCGCCCGAGCGAAATTGCTAGGGTCATTAGGTACAGAGACTCTCATATTTTCTTTGACATCATCTAGCTTTTTTAAACGACCAGAATAAATGCCAAGAGGTGCGGTAGGAACTTGGAATACAGGTGATAATGCGAGATTTCTTTCCGCTTTAAAACTGTCTAAATAAGGCTTGTGTTGAAAGATATTAACATCGATATTACCATTCGACAAAGCAAGGTTAGGTTGTACATAGTCTGTAAATTCTATTAATTTAACATCATAGCCTTTTTTCTCTAAAATAGGCTTGATAGAAAATTTAACCATGTCACCAAAATCACCAACCGTAGTACCAAATAGAATGGTTTTTTTGGTTGTAGGCTCATCGCTTTGTGTTGTTTTATCTTCAGCGGTTTTGTCACCACAAGCTGCTAGGCTTAAACAAGCAGCTAATAAACTTGTTGCTAAAACTTTTAAAGTAAGTGTTTGTTGCATGTTATTTAACCCTAACGTTTATCAATTTTACGAGTAATCAAATTACCCAGTGCTTGTATCATAATTACAATAACAGACAGTAGTACAACCACTGCAATCATTATATCGGTTTGGTAGCGATTATAACCATAGCGAATAGCAAGATCACCTAAGCCGCCACCGCCGATCATGCCTGCAGCTGCACTGTAAGAAAGGATGCTAATAATTAATACCGTTGTACTAGAAACAATACCTGCCCTTGCTTCTGTTATTAAGACTCTAAAAATAATAGTTGCATTGGATGCACCCATCGCTTGGGCTGCTTCGATGATACCCTTAGGAATTTCTCTAAGATTTTGCTCAACTAGCCGTGCAAAATAGGGAATAGCAGCAACGGATAAAGCTACCGAGGCAGTATACGTTCCAAAAAAAACCGTGGGGTTATTTCCCGATAATACATTAATAAGTGACTCAGAGAAGGGACTAATAGCAACCATTAAGATGACAAAAGGGAATGCTCTTAGAAAATCAACTAATGTTCCTAGCAATTTATTAGCCCATTTACTTTTCCAAAGTTGGTTTGGGCTAGTTAAATGTAAACAAATACCTATAGCTAAACCAAATAG
>CAYNAM010000093.1:0-9829 GCA_964395065.1 uncultured Ventosimonas sp. | reverse complement strand
TTATGCCTCTATCTAATCCAACATCACGCATTGAAGCAACGCCAAAAGAGATATTGACATGGACCAATGGTGAGGCTCTTGTAGCAACAGGTAGCCCATTTACTCCCGTGAATATTAATGATAAGGAAATTGCCATTGCGCAATGTAATAACTCTTATATTTTCCCAGGTGTTGGCTTAGGCGTGATTGCAGCTCGTGCAAAGCGTGTGACAGAGAATATGATGATGAAGGCTGCGGAGGCATTAGCAAGCTGTTCTCCTATCGTTGTAGAGGGAGAGGGGGCTATATTACCTCCTATGTCGAATATTCAAGACGTTAGCAAGAAGATTGCTTTTGCTGTTGCTAAGCAAGCACAGGAAGATGGTGTTGCATTAGTGGTTTCTGATGAGAAAGTTCTTCAATCTATTGAAGATAATTTTTGGCAACCTGAATATCGTCTTTACCGTCGCTCTTCTGTGTAAGTTTTTTACTGTAACAAAAAAGGCTCATTGTATGAGCCTTTTTTATTGCCTCTATATTTAGCGTTTACGGTTGATTAAGTAAACACCAATAATAATACAGATTAAGCTAGGAGCCATTGCGGCTAATAAGGGGGGGAAGTTAAAAACTATGCTGGCAGGGCCTAGTAAATCATTAACAATTTTAAAGATAAAGCCTATAACAATACCGATAAAAATACGTTGTCCCATCGTTACGCTGCGTAGTGGGCCAAAAATGAATGAAATGGCAAGTATCACCAATGCTAATGTATTAATAGGTTGTAGTAGTTTTTCCCAAAACTTTAACCAATAATTATCGTTATTTAGTTCTTGTGCTTGTAAGTAATGGATATAGTCCCATAGACCGGATATTGATAAGTACGAGGGGTCACTATTAATTGTATTTAATAAATCAAGTGTGATTGCTATTGGCTTTGGTGTTCCTAAATCTTTGATATCACAAACGTTGGTAGGAGATAACCATGCTTCAGTTTCTTCTTTTACAGTGCGGGTATGGTCATCGTAAAAACAAGTGGTAGTTGCATCCGTTAAATACCATTGGTTTTTTTCAAAACTTGCTTGCTTTGCATAGCTGCTATATATGAGTTTTTGATCTTTTATGTAGTAAATATTAATGCCGATCAACCCGTCGGGTTGTACGCTGTTAATACGAATATATTCATTTCCTTGACGATGCCATGTCCCTTTTAAGAGGATTTGCGTCAGAATCTTTTTATCAATATTTGAACTTTGGGCGAGTTCTTTATAAGCCTGTGCTTTATTCTGTGTGATGGGGACAATGAACTCTCCGAGTAATACACAAGCTACCATGATAACAAAAATTGGCTTTAAAACAGCATATACAATACGCCCAGTAGACATTCCAGCGGCACGCATAATGGTTAATTCGCTACGACTTGCCATCATTCCTAGGCCAATTAGACTTCCAACCAATGAGGCCATAGGAAGATTGTCATAAAGCCTGCGTGGTGCGCTTAAAAGAACATAGTAAAGCGCTTGGCTTATACCATAGTTATTTTTAAAACTGTCGAATTGATCAACCAATGAGAATAATGAGGCGAGCAAAATAATGATTAACATGATCAATAGGATGCTATTTAATACATTGCTCGCTATATAACGCTCTAATCGATTCCCTAGCATAGATTAGCTCCTTTTGATTGGAATTTTAATTTAATAACATCCCAATACAATAGAGTTAGTCCTAAACTAAAGAAGATAAAGTGGATAATCCAGAAGACAAAGATGGGGAGTTTTTCTTTGTCCATTTGACCACGGGAAGCAATCAGTAATCCAAGGTAAAGCATATAAAGAAAAATCGCAGGAATTAGTTTAAAGAAACGCCCTTGGCGTGGATTTACTTTAGCTAAGGGAACCGCAAGCATAGCAATAATAGGCACCAGTAATAACATGGAGAAGCGCCAATAAAGTTCTACTTTATCAACGAATTTATCACTGTTGATGAGTTGTTCTGTTGTTAGTGCGTTGGATTTTAGCTCGATGTTGATCTCAGGTTGCGGTAATAAAATACCGTAAGTTTTATAGTGGGTAACTCGATAATCAGCTTGTCCGGCTAAGCCGTCATAACGATAGCCATTATCTAGAATGAGATAGCGGCTATTATCTGGCTGTACTGCAATTTTTCCTGTTTTAGCGAGTAGTAAATTACTGGTTGTTTTACCGGTTGTGTGATTAACGTCTATTTGAGAAATGAAGATATTTTTTAAGTGTTGCTTATCATTTGATATAGATTCTGTGTAGGTAACGCGGTTAGTAATTGTCGACCCTGTCATTTTGTCATAGGTCTGAAAATGGCCAGGGATTAGTGTATTAAATTCGGTAATGGAGTCTTGCTTTTCAATTAACTCTCTAAACTTGTTAATACCAGCTGGGCCAAGGCTAAAACATAACCAAGCAACGATAACAAAAATAATGGATGTAGGTATCAGCGTATAAGCGAAAACTTTTCTAATGCTCATGCCCGCACTGGTAAGAATAACCATTTCACTATCAAGGTACATACGTCCGTAGGCAAGTAATATTCCAAGGAATAATCCTAAGGGCAATATTAAATAAAGAAAGTCAGGTAAGCGATACCACATGATCCATAAAAGAATACTAGGATCTATACCGCCTTGTGCTGCATCTTTTAGGTAGTTTGTAAAGCGTCCACTCATAATAATGATCAGCAGTACCGCACTGATAGCAGAGAGTGTTGTTAAAACTTCTCGTGATAGGTAGCGTAAAACGATCAAACTAGATGACTCCAAATGCCGAAATGGTGTGATATAAAAATATCAATTGGCTATTATCCTAAAAAATGAGGCTGTTGTCTTGATAATTTTTTATTCTTGAAACATAAAGTACGATATTGCGTTAGGTGGATGGAATGACGTATTGAAATACCTAGGAAAATAAGGCATTAAGCCTTATCTCCACGTAAGTTTTTTACTTTGTCGTATAATATTTGAGCACTAATATTTTCGGGAGGGATTGGTGTGTCGGCTAAGACACCAATGCGTGCCCAGATATTTCGTAATAGTTTACGGTTAGGATTACGAGTAAAGGAGGTGGACCACAATCCTTGAATTGCCATTGGTATGACTGGAACAGGTGTTTGAGAAATGATTTTTTCAATCCCTGATTTAAATATGTCGATTTCCCCATCCGTGGTTAATTTCCCCTCTGGAAAGATGCATACAAGTTCACCGTTTTTTAACGCTTGGGCAATGTCTATAAATGCTTGCTCAAACACCTCTTTATTTTCTTTATAACTTGCAATAGGAATGGCATTGGCTGTGCGAAAAATAGAATTAAGAACGGGGGTATCAAAAATTTTATAATACATCACAAAGCGAATAGGACGCTTAACCGCTCCACCTATTAGTAGTGCATCAAAGTAAGACACATGGTTTGATACTAGCACACAGGCGCCTTGTTCAGGTATGTTCTCTAAACCTCTATGAGATACTTTATAAATAGAGTGGGAGAGAAGCCACATCAAAAAGCGCAAGGTAAACTCGGGGACTATTTTGAAAATATAGGTGTTAACCGCAAGGTTCATCAACCCAACCACAAGAAAAAGCTGAGGAATACTTAGGCCAGCTATACTTAGTAATAAAATAGCTAATACGGAGGCTAAAACCATAAAGAGGGCATTTAAAATGTTATTGGCAGCAATGACACGTGCTCTTTCCTCAACTGCTGAACGTGTTTGCATAATGGCATACAGAGGAACAATATAAAAACCGCCAAATAATCCGATTCCAAAAACATCAAATAATATCAGCCAAGCTCTGGGGTAAGAAAGGACATCTAGCCATGTGTTGAGTGAGTTATTTGTCATGGGTAATGTTGACGAGTGCAACCACAGCAGAATACTAAATAGTGTCAACCCAATAGAGCCAAAAGGCACAAGGCCAATTTCTACTTTATGATCAGATAGTTTTTCACACAGTGCTGATCCAATAGCAATCGAAACAGAAAAAACAATTAATACCAACGTATATGCACTAGGGTCACCGTTTAGAATTTTTTCAGCATAATTAGGAATTTGAGTGATATAGATTGTGCCTAAAAACCAGAACCAAGAGTTTCCTAGTATCGAGCGTGATACAGCAGGTGCTTGATTAAAACCTAAACGCATGGTTTTCCAAGTTTGTGAAAAGATATTGAAACTTATCTTTAAATCAGATAGTGCTGCGGGGCTAAATGGAATTTTGCGACTAGCGAAATAACCAATCAGCGCAACCATTAAAATAGCAATGCTGATGTATAAGGCATAAGGGCCGTCTCCCGTCATGAGTATGCCTGACAAGACTATTCCAGCGAGAATTGCTAAAAATGTTCCCATTTCTACTAATGCATTGCCTCCAATAAGCTCATCTTCTTTTAATTGTTGTGGCAGGATAGAGTATTTAACTGGGCCAAAAAGGGCGGATTGAGTGCCCATTGCAAATAGAACAACGAGCATTAAAGCAAAACTATTTAAGAATAAACCTATTGCCCCAATTATCATCGTTAAAACTTCGGCGAGTTTTATGCGCCTGATAAGCATGGATTTTTCGTATTTCTCACCCAACTGTCCACCTAATGCAGAAAATAAAAAGAAGGGTAAAATAAAAACGATGGCGCAGAAATTCACCAAAAAATCCTTATCAATTACTCCATTTTTAAACAGGCTTGTGATGATTGTATGGTCAATGATATTGTTAAATGTCAGTTTGTAGATGATGGCCAAGATGAGTGCCTGTTTAAATACATTGTCATTAAAAGCACCTGCCAATTGCGTAATAAAAAAGGGAAGGTAACGGCGCTCTTTCAAGAGTGCAAACTGCGAATGGTCTGACATTAAAGTTTCCTATTCTAATGTATTATTGGGTGCAAGTAGTTTAGCTGAAAATTATTAGCTGTAAATTAAAACATTTGTTTTAAATGTGTGTGAATTTATATACAGACAATGATGTATATATATGAGGGCGTATTATAAAGCATGAGCATAGATTGCTAGAAGTAATATCTATTACAGTTAATAGATAATATTAATAACACACTTAAGCTATTTTAGGAAAATAAGCTGTTGATAGATAAATGACTATTTTGGAGGTGAGGACGGCTCTTTAATAATGGGTTCTATTTCTTTTTTATTGCCTATGAGTGCTTTTTGAGCAGTAATATTACGTTCTAAGAGTTTGCCATTTTCATAAGTGTTTTCTTCTCGTAGTTCACCTTCTGGCGTCCAAATACGCCAAATACCTGCTGGTTCGTCATCGAGAAATACGCCTTCTGTGTATTTTTGGCCATTATTAAACCAAAATGTCCAAAGACCATTTTGCTTATTGGCAATGTAATTACCCTTACTTTCTAGTTGACCGTTGTCATACCAAGTTTGTGAAAGCCCATCGAGACGACCATTATTGTATTGTGCTTCAATAGCCTTGTTACCGTTTTTGTGCCAATATACCCAAGTACCTGTTTCTTGACCATTTTCATAAGCCCCTTCGGACTCAAGCTGCCCTGTTTGGTACCATGTCTTAGAATGCCCTGAAAGTTGATTATCTCGGTAGTTTTCTTCAATAGCAGGTTTGCCATCATTATACCAGTATTGCCAAAGCCCTATTTTATTACCTTCTTTAAATTGCCCTAATATTTCAGGTTGACCATTGTTATACCATTTTCTAAAGTCACTTGTGGCTTTGCCATTATCGTAGTTTTCTTCTACGGAGATTGCTCCATTGTCATACCAATATTGCCATTTACCATTCTTTTTGCCATCAATAAAATTGCCTGCGGCTTGTTTTTGACCATTATTAAACCACACAATAGATTGGCCATTGAGTAGTCCGCTATGATATCCGCCTTTGGCTTGTTGTTTGCCATCACTATACCAGAAGTTATAAGTACCTTCTTCTTTGCCCTTTATATATGTTTTTTCTGATGATTTTTTACCATTGCTATACCAAAGCACTAATGGCCCATCAATACTTCTAATACGACTGGCGGTGAGGTCACTAATATCTGTGAAAGATACAGGATCACTTTGTTTGGCGTGGTTTTTTGCATAAAAATCTTGAATAATGAAGTGACCATCAGTTGTTGTTTCTAAGAACTTTCTGTAGTAACCATTACTATTGATGCTATCGACAGGTAGCCACTCTTTATCATAGTATTGAATGACGGTATTTTTTTTATATTGCAAGGGAGTCGTTTGATTACTTTCAACAGCGTGTGTGCTTTCTTGAGTATAAGCTAATGAGGGAGATAAAATAAAAGCTAAAATAATGAGGTGTCTACAGTATTGCATGATGTTATCTCACTGGCTAGTTATTTTATTACCTTAGTATCTCTGGTGGTTTGAGTATGTAAAGTTTATAACAACATTTTTCGTTTTTAGATGGTGAAGTTAAATTCTACCTTACCACTGAAACCATGACTATAAAAAAATGAGCATTATAATAGAATCTTACAAAAGATATGATGTAGATAAATATTTTTAAATCATTTGTGTGCTTTGGTAAGACCATATCGAATCAGTGCTAGCTAGACATGTCTTTTTACAAACTATCTAATGTTGCTATAATCTTTTCGATAAAATGTATTAAAATACTAATGGCCTGTACTACTAAATAGAGTATAAATAGATATTGTGACTAAACTAACAAGCGAAGAACATTTTAATGCTTTGTGGTTGGCAGAAACCATCCGCTTGCAAGAGGAGTCCCAAGGTGATTTTGCCGATAGTGAAGCTGTTCGCCAAGCCCAAAAAGAGGGCGGTGATCTTCAAACTCGTATCTTGACGCGTGCTCAATGGTTGGCTAATAAAACAAATTTAATCGTGGCACAGCGAAGTGCTATAACAGCTATGCAGTGGTCTGTAAAGATTTTATGTGTGTTAGCTTTTTTTTTAGGGATGGGCTTAATATTACCGACGTTTTCTGTCGCAGATCATACCATTAATATTTTTAGTGCATTAGGTTGTTTATTAGGCTTAAATTTTTTGATGTTGGTTGTGTGGGGGCTGAGTACACTGTTGGGTGGACAATCTATTAATCAATTAGGACGCCTCGTTTTATGGTTAACAAATAAATTAACAGGTAAAAAGCAAGTAGCACAATTGATGCCTGCTTTTTTTGGTTTGTTGCATCAGCGCCATTTGGAGCGTTGGTTATTGGGTCGACTAACTAATGGCCTATGGTTACTTATTTCTACTTTTGCGCTTATTAGTTTGTTATCTCTTTTAGCGACACAACGCTATGGCTTTGTTTGGCAAACTACTATTTTAGGCGATAGCCATTTTGTAATGGTTGTTAATTTATTGGGCACTATACCTCAATGGTTAGGTTTCCCCATTCCTCCGGAGTCACTTGTTAGGCAAAGCGGCAATACCCCAGTTATGGAGGACGCTGCAAGACAGGTTTGGGCCGCGTGGTTGGTTGGGGTTTTAGTTGTCTATGGTATTTTGCCACGGCTTATTTTATTTTTGGTGTGTACCTTTTTTTGGCGTTATGGTTATAAACGTCTACAGCTAGATACGACCAAAAGAAATTATCACTTATTAGGAGCAAGGCTATTACCCTCAAGCGAGCGTTTGGGGATTACAGATCCTGATAGCGTTTTTGTACAAAAAAGACAACCAGCTATTCATAATAATGTGGAGTGGGGCGCAATGATTATGGGTATTGAGTTAGAGACTAATTACCCTTGGCCACCGAATATTCCAACAAATGTTATTGATGCGGGTATTATTGATACGCGAGATCAGCGTAAGTCTCTGTTAGATCGTTTAGTGAGTGAACCAGTCGCAAAATTATTGATTGTTTGTGATCCTAAGCGCTCTATCGACCGTGGAACACTCATGCTTATTTCTGAATTAGCTTATTGTGTAGCGGAGGCTAGAATATGGCTGTTGGTAGATGAGAAAACTGATCCTAAGCGTCTTGCTGACTGGCAGCAGGCTATAGAGCAGCTTAATTTAACTTATGCTAGCTCAGATGAATTATTAACTTGGTTAAGTGAGAGATCATGAGTAAACCGCTAGTTATTACTGTAGTCGGGCATACTAATGTAGGGAAGACCTCTTTATTACGTACTCTGATACGCGATGGACACTTTGGTGAGGTATCTCATCGGGCAAGTACTACTCGTCATGTTGAAGGGGCTAAATTACTTATAGACAATGAACCTGCACTTGAGCTGTATGACACGCCTGGCTTAGAGGATGCTATAGGTTTGCTTGATTACTGTGACCAATTAGCTAGTGATGAGCGACTAGATGGGCCAGAAAGAATAGCGCGGTTTTTAAAGTCTAATGAGGCCGCATTGCGCTTTGAGCAAGAGGCTAAAGTACTTAAACAGCTATTAGCCTCAGATATAGGCCTTTATGTTATTGATGCAAGAGAGCCCGTGCTTGCTAAGTATAAGGATGAATTAGAAATTCTAATTGACTGTGGTAAGCCATTATTGCCTGTTCTAAATTTTATTTCGACTGATGAGCACCGCGGTGAAGAATGGCGAACAGCACTTGCAAGACTAGGAATACATGCACTCGTTCAGTTTGATACGGTAGCACCTCCAGAGGATGGTGAAAAAAGGTTGTATGAGAATTTGGCATTGCTATTAGAGTCTGCGAGACCTATGTTATTAAGGCTGATAGCGTACCAGAAGCGGCAGGCTCAAAATCGCTATCAGCAAGCATGTAATGCAATTGCAGACTTACTGATAGATATTGCTGCCTACAATGTTCTTGTTGCTAGTGACCAGCACAGCATTGAAGTAGCTAAGCAGAAACTACAGGATAAAGTGAGGGCGCGTGAGCAAAAGTGTATTGAAACGCTGTTGGCTATTTATCAATTTAGAAAAGATGATGCATTTGCTGACAATTTGCCTTTGATCAATGGGCGTTTTGATAGTGATTTATTTAACTCCGAAACAATTAAAAAGTTTAGCATACATGTAGGTAAGGGTGCCATTGCAGGAGCTGCTGCTGGTGTTGGTGTTGATTTAATGTTTGCAGGGTTAACCTTGGGGGCGGCGGCGCTAATAGGGGCTGTTACAGGCAGTGTATGGCAAACACTTACAAACTATCAAAAGCAATTTGTAGGCAAGTTAACAGGTAAACAGTTTTTAGGTGTTGATGATGTTATTTTACAAATTTTAGCCATTCGTCAATGTTATTTATTAAATGCTTTGGTTAAAAGAGGGCATGCAGCAAGTCAGGCGATTAAATTAAATGTGATGAATCATCAAATATGGAAAGAGTTGCCAAAGTCTTTGCAAAAAGCAAGGGCGCATCAAGAGTGGTGTTCATTACTGAATAAACGTAATACTGACAATGATGAACGTACAGAACAAGTTAATTACTTAAGTGCAGACTTACAAAAAGAAAACGTATCACTATATCCTGAAGTAAAAGACTAATTTTCTTAAAAATAGGGAGTATTACTGAAGTAATTAGTTTATATGCGGTTGTTAAGAGATAAAAAAAAGAAAGGAAAGATAGTGCAGGTGACTGCACTATCCTTAAAGCATTATTTTGAATAAATCATCTTTTGTTCATAGGCATGTGCTTTTTCTAGATCGAATTGCCCTTCCCATTTAGCAACAACTAAAGCGGCTAATGAGTTACCTACAACATTAAGCGCTGTTCTTGCCATATCCATAATACGGTCGACCCCTGCAATGAATGCAAGGCCTAAAGTTGCTTGATCCATTGGCATTACACTACCTAATGTTGCTAGTAATACCACGAATGATACCCCTGGAACACCTGCAATACCTTTTGAGGTAATCATTAAGGTTAATACTAAGGTGATTTCATGCCAAATACTTAG
>CAYNAM010000092.1:0-9944 GCA_964395065.1 uncultured Ventosimonas sp. | reverse complement strand
CAACATGTCTATTTATACGAAAATAGCTATCTCTCTAGCCAGCATAATTTTATTTATCGGTTTGCTAACTGTCTCTGCCTGCTCGCTATTAACGCAATCTTCTGTTAAGCCTAAAAAAACAGCCCTAGTCATCCCTGATATTTCTACCCTCAATCTTATCCAACATGTTAAACAGCTCTCTGTCACAAATCATCCCAGAAACTATTTACATTTAGATAACCTGAATGCAACAGCAGATTATATAAAACAGCATATGCAATCCTATTCCCATGATGTGTCAGAACAAATCTTTACAATAGACCATATAAAGTACCGTAATATTATTAGCCACTTTGGCCCTAAAAAAGGAGCGCGTATCATTATTGGTGCTCATTATGATAGTTGCTGTCAAACACAAGGGGCTGATGATAATGCCAGTGGTATAGCAGGATTATTGGAACTTGCTAGACTCTTGAAAGAAAATCCACCCAATACCCCCATTGAGTTAATCGCTTATAGTCTAGAAGAACCGCCCTTTTTCAGGACAAACGATATGGGCAGTGCAATTCATGCGCAATCGGTTACAGGTCAGCCAATCAAACTCATGATATCTCTTGAGATGATTGGTTATTTTAGCGATAAACCTAATTCACAGCAGTTTCCTTTTAAACTTATGCAAAAACTCTACAGTGATAAAGGTAATTTTATTGCTATTATCAGTAATATGGAGAATAGAAAAGCCACAGCAATCATTAAAAGCTATATGCTTGGTGCAACAGATTTACCTGTTTACTCGCTCAACGCTCCCTCATTTATCACTGGAGTTGATTTTTCAGACCACCGCAACTATTGGAAACAGGACATTCCAGCGGTGATGATCACAGACACCTCATTTTATCGTAACGTTCACTACCATGAGGCCAATGGCGATAGTTGGGAAGATTTAGACTATAACCGCATGGCTAAAGTTATTCAGGGCGTTTATAGTACTGTACAAAATTATTAAATAAAAAAGGTGGCTATTATTGTATGCCACCTTTTAAAACTTCTACATATTAGGATAAACAGGCCCACCACCACCCTCAGGTGGTACCCAATTAATATTTTGAGCGGGGTCTTTTATATCACATGTTTTGCAATGAACACAGTTAGATGCATTGATCTGAAAATGCTTAGAACCATCATCCCCATCCACCACTTCATAAACACCTGCTGGGCAATAATATTGAGATGGCTCACCATACTCAGGAAGATTTTTCTTAATAGGAATATCCGCATCAAGCAATTGTAAGTGACAAGGCTGATTTTCTTCATGAGTGGTATTGGACAAGAAGACGGAAGATAAGCGGTCAAATGTTATCACACCATCAGGCTTAGGATAACTTATTTTTTGAGACTCACTCGCCCTCTTTAGAGTCGTGTAATCAGGGCGATTATCATGCAACGTAAACGGTAGTTTGCCTGAAAAAATATTCTGATCAATGTAATTAAACATCCCCCCCATAAACGTACCAAATTTATGCATCGCTGGACCAAAATTACGCGAAGCATACAGCTCATCATAAACCCAACTTTCTTTAAACGATGAAGAGAAAGTCGCTAGCTCATCACCGGAACGCCCTGCTGATAATGCATCAACAATAGCCTCTGCTGCTAACATACCCGTTTTCATCGCGGTATGGCAGCCCTTGATTTTGGAAAAATTAAGTGTTCCTAGTTCACAGCCAATGAGCGCACCACCAGGGAAAACCATTTTAGGTAACGAATTAAAACCACCCTTAGTAATTGCACGCGCCCCATAACAAATACGCTTCCCTCCCTCTAAATACTGACGGATAACGGGGTGTAATTTATGCCGTTGGAATTCTTCAAAAGGAGATAAGTACGGGTTGTCATAAGATAAATCAACAATAAGCCCAACCAATACTTGATTATTTTCTGCATGATATAAAAAGGAACCACCGGGGCTAGACTTTGTTAACGGCCAACCTGTGGTATGCACAACAAGCCCTTCCTCATGCTTAGCAGGATCAATCTCCCACAGCTCTTTAATACCAATACCATAATGCTGTGCATCAGACGCTGCATCTAAACGGTAGCGCTCAATAAGTTGCTTACCTAAATGGCCACGGCATCCCTCAGCAAACAGAGTGTATTTAGCACGTAACTCCATGCCTGGCGTATACAACCCATTTTTTGGCTTGCCTTCTTTATCAACGCCCATGTCGCCTGTTAATACACCATACACCCTATTCTGCTCATCAATTAATAACTCTTGAGCAGCAAACCCAGGATAAACTTCAACACCAAGAGCTTCTGCTTGCTCTGCTAACCAACGGCAAAGCATGCCTAAGGAAATAATGTAATTACCTTCATTATGCATACTTTTAGGAACAAAAAGATTAGGAATCTTCTGTGCACTTTTCTCACCGGTCAATAAATAAATATCATCACGAAGAACTTTGGTTGTAACAGGCGCGCCTTTGTCTTGCCAATCCGGAAATAACTCCTGTAATGCTTTTGTTTCAAAAACAGTACCGGCCAAAATATGAGCACCTACTTCAACGCCCTTATCCACTACGCAAACATTAATTTCCTGACCTGTTTTTAATGCTTCTTGTTTTAGCCGACACGCCGCAGACAGCCCCGCGGGCCCTGCACCGACAATAACAACATCAAACTCCATAAACTCACGTTCCACACCAAGCTCCTCACAGACTTTATTATTTCATCTGCTGTTATAGTCAATTATTAGAGATTACTGTTATTCTACCCATTTTTAGTAACAGTTGACCAATAAAAAATCATCCTTAAATACCCATTAAAAACGTAAGTACACTCGCATAGTAGGATTATCCTGACTAAAATACCGATCTAACCATTTATAAGACAATGTTTGTGTCTTCTCATCCCACACAACAGGCTGTTTACTATAAGGATGAAAAGACTTGCTATTTAGTTGTTTTAAAAAGTTGGGAACTTCTTCTTTATTAATATGAGCTTGTTTAATTTTTAACTTAAGCTGCACTAAACTTAAATTACCAACCAAATCATATTGACTCAAGATCCAGTCATGCATCTGGTTCATTTTAGCTTGTACATAATATCTACCACCGATATTCTCCATACCATAGACATCCGCTAACGCTTTTAGACTTAAAGTAGTGTCTTTAAAAACAGGCGACAACACTTGTTGATCATTTGTAGAAGCATTAGCCAATAGCTGTTTGCTCTCTTCGCTAAACGTATTCATCTCGTTATAAAATAAATTCATTGTTTCATCGGTATCAAATGCACTATCTTGCTTTACTATTATGCTTAGTCCTTCAAATACTGTTGCTTTATTAAGTACACTATCTTTCCACTTTTCAGGATATAAATAGAGCATTCGCAACTCTTGGTCTCGATACCCGTCAAAAGCCCTAACTAATGATTGTTGCTCCAGTTCTGTGAAAGACTCCAGCAACTTAACTAGTTTTGGATTATCTAATTGTGAAGCTAATAGCGGTATATCCAGTAGCTCACTAATTAAATAATATATTCTTCTTAAACCTTGTGAAAAAATCACATAGTCACCTAATGTGATATTTTTATTTTGGGTTAATGCTTTTTTTGCAAAATCTAGCTCTAGTTGTAAATTTTCTAACCCTTCATCTACACGATTGTCTGCGATGGTGTATGTAATGTCTTTTAAATGTAAATGCAACAATCTGATATAGTTTGATCCTATCAAACCAACAGTAACATCATCAACTGACTCATAAATAGGTAGTTTTAAGTAAACCTTATAACGTGCCAATAAGAGATTATGCTTTATAAAAGTCTTTGTTTTTATTTTTTCTGCCATAATCTTGCTTATGCAATTATGATCTATAAAACTCTTACAGGGAAAAAAGTAAGACTGATAGTCATCTAAACCTAATATTCTCTCCTCACTAAAACCACTGAAAAGCTTCTCCGCACTTTTAAGACTATTGATATCTCGTTTTTCTATGGCCAAATGCTGAGCATTCACTCTTTTTATAATAAATTGGTTGCCAATCTCCATAGGATTTCTATCTACAGGAGACTCTATCGCAAGTAATCCGACAAAAGCATTCTGACTCAAATTATCAGGTAATTTGACAAATAACTTTTCTTTTACTTCAGGCAGCAACTCTCCATAACAAAAAATGCTCAAACAATATAATGCTGCTACATAAACTAAAAAGTGCATTAACTTCATACCACAAGTCTGCTTAGGTATATTCATTACTAACCCATTGCTTTCAACTTATCTCGTAGAGTTTTTCACCTAGCATAATAAAACCCAAATGAAAAAATCTCTGTAATATATTAATCTTTCTTACAATTCCATAATGAAAAAACTAGTAACAAAGGTCATTAAGCTTTAATCTAATAATATAAATAATAAAAACATATCATTTTTTAATGGCTATAAAAAGGAACTTATCATGAATAAGCCACAAAAGGGAAAATCTAAAAAAAACGTTACACCAAAAGCAACAATTAAGGATAAACCAACAAGTATAGACTTATCTAACCAACTGACACAGAAAAAAATAAAACTATCAAAAAAAGAATACTACAAAGAGTTAGAAAAGTTACAAGGTGAAATAGTAGCTCTACAAGAATGGGTAAAGCAAACTGGCCAAAAAATTTGTATTATTTTTGAGGGTAGGGATGGTGCGGGAAAAGGTGGCGCTATTAAGGCACTAACCGAGAGAGTAAGCCCAAGAACATTTCAAGTCGTCGCTTTACCTGCGCCCACAGAGCGTCAAAAAAGTCAAATGTATATGCAACGCTATATTCCACACCTCCCCGCAGCAGGCGAGGTAGTTATCTTTGATAGAAGTTGGTATAACCGAGCAGGCGTTGAACGCGTTATGGGGTTTTGTACTGAAAAGGAAAGCAAAGATTTTTTAGAAGTAGTTCCCTTTATGGAAAAAGCCATCATTAATTCGGGTGTGATATTGATAAAGTATTGGCTCGAAGTCAGTATGGAAGAGCAAGAAAAACGCATCAAAAGCCGTATGACTGACCCCAGAAAAATCTGGAAACTATCGCCTATGGATATAAAGTCTTATAGTTGCTGGTATGATTATTCGAGAGCACGTGATGATATGATTATGTCTACAGACACTTCTTGGGCACCTTGGTTTATTGTTGATTCAAATAATAAAAAACGGGCACGCCTGAATATTATCAGCCATATTCTTAGTTCAATTCCTTATAAAAAAGTACCCCGAAAAAAAGTAACACTTCCTGAACGGCAGAAAAAGGGTGATTATAAAGAACCTAACTACCCTTATAGATTAGTACCTGAAAAATATTAACCCTCTCTATAAGCTATAAAACCTAGCAACTGTTCCTAAATAATAAACAGTCGCTAGGTTTCTATGAGTTACCCTTAGTTATTAAAACTCTAAGCGATACCCAACTTTAATACTCTTATTATTAAAACGGCTACCTTTTGAGTAATCAGCCTCTGCATAAAAGTTATGTTGCTTATTAACTTTTGCATTGATACCAATGCCATTATCCCACCAACTACCATCAAAAGCATATTTATTACGTGTTGCAGAATTACCATTAAATGAATAGCTTGTTCTACCATCAAACTCTTTTACATAGCCTGTTTTTAAATACACATCAATAGGTGTTTTTCCTTGATTTATGTTATATCCAACAATAGCACTTGCACGACCAAGAATAGATTCATAGCTATCTAATTTAGTTTTCAAACCATTATTTGAGTGAATTTTAGCACTGTCTTGATAAGAGTAAGTTAACTGTGCTTGGGGCTCAACATACCAGCCTGCCTTAGCCGTACGGTCAAAATAAAAGCGTTTTCCTGCCTCTAATCCTAATGTATAGCCTCTGGTTTTACCATCACCATTGACTTGATAACCACCACCCGTTGTTGTATTAAAATCATTTTTCATGACAGTGTATTTGGCAATGGCATCAATATAATAATCATTTTGCGTTTTATAAGTGGTATAAAGCCCAACATGATAACTCGTAGTATCGCCATTACCAACATCATAGTCAGCTTTTGCTTTACTACTTCCCGCCATAATACCCATATAAAGATCATTTCCATCCACAATAAAGCGTCTATCTAAACCTGCTTGGAAACCATGATAGTCCATATCAAACCCTGACAACTTCCCGCTGAACGAATCCATTTTCCCAGCAAAGCCACGTATCCAAAAATCCCAGTCTTTATCACGAGGCTGGCGTAACTCACCCATCCGATGCAGTAAGGTTTGAGTTTCTGCATAGTTTAAAAGATAATTAATATTTAGAATATTAACGGAATGGTCTGCCGTATTGGTTAGCTGACCACCACCTGATTTAGCACTTAAATACCAATTATTAGCATTTTCAGAAAACTTTGAGTCTCCCTTATTAAGCGCATACTGATAAGCTCCTATATCAACAGTACCTGCACCACTTAATGCAAAGTTAGCACTTCCATCTGCCGTCTCAATAATTTTTAAACGCTCTGTCCCATCAACAGCAGCAGAACCGTTGTAAAAATCGGAAACAGTGACCGCATGATTTCCTTGTGAGGAATTTGTAACTTGTAAAAGATCACCAATATTATTAGCACCGACACCCGAACCAATGATATTAGTTCGCATAAAGAAATTACCACTTCCCGTTAGATTTTCTGTGGTAAGAACAACTTTATTGGTGCTGTCTACTGCTGTTGATTGATCACCCAATACAACCGCCGCATTATTTTTTAAATCCAAATTTGTTAATTGCGAACTATCACTCATTTGCCAACGGCTATTAGTACCTGCGATATCTAAATTTAATGTGCCATTGTTATTAGTAATCGCTGTATTTCCTATAAAAGAAGAACCATCGGTCATGCGTAGATCTATTTTACCGCCATTATCAACCAACATATTTCCTGTCACATTAAACTTGCCAGAAGTCTGTGTTGCAGTATCTGTGTTATAGGATGAAACAACCGAGCCAGTTCCACTGGAATAAATAGCATTGCTATTCTTTGTTGGGTCTACAGTTATGGTTGTATCACCCAATAGATCAACAACACCACCTGTAAAATATTGTGCTATACCATTATTAGTAAGAGTACCGTCTTGTGCAACAATACCATGTGCTGACGAACCACTTGTCGTTATATTCGCATTATTACCTAATTGAATATGGCCTGTTTTATTAGCATAAACTGCATAGCCATTATTACCTGTAGTCGTGATCTGACTATTATCGCCGATCACTATTTTTGCAGTTCCTGCTGGCATTCCTTGAGTTTCTGTATCACGGTTACCTGCATAAACAGCATACCCTTGTGAAGATGAACCATTAGTACCCGACGCATAAGCCTCAATAATTGCATCATTACCAATATTTATTTGATTATGACCATAATTACTCAAGTTTGCCCTTACAGCAACACCACTTTGAGAATAAACTTCACTATTATTTCCAGTATTGACCGTAGAACTACTGTTAATAGTAACATTAATCCCGTCTCCAGAATAACCCGATGCATTGACAACAAGTTTGCCATTGACCGTAATCGTGCTTGATCCATTCGTTCTAATGGCATCAGTACCGCCAAGTAAACCATTAGTTGTTGATACAGTAAGATTATTAGCAGTTAACTGAGAGTTATTAGCATAGAGTCCTACACCTTCAACTCCATTGGCAACAGTAAAACGCCACGCTGTATTTGTAATTGAGACATTATCATAGTTAAGCTGGTATTGATCATATACCGCCTTTGTACCCGAACATGTATTCGTTTTACCATCAGCAGATACTGTACAGGTTGCTGAGTCAGCAAAAACCAACGAAGAAACACAGCTTAATAATAAAAACACCTGCCATTTTAAAGAATGCTCAGATCGCTTTTCCATACAAGTAATCTCCTATTACTTAAAATTACTTAAAAACCACTTTGGTTATTAATACAAAGGTTGAATTATACTCTTATGTAATAATCAGCAATTTATTTTTCATAAAAACGTGATAAATATCTCACTTAACATTTTTTTATAAATTTTTCATCCATCGATATAAATAAAAGTGACTAATAAAATGGCTTTAACTATCCAGTTTTATTATTTTTATGTGTATAGTGTATGACTAATTTATCGTAACTATTTTAAGAGAATTAAAGCCACTATGGAAATACGTTACCCAACAATTGCTGAAACGATCGGTAATACCCCTTTAGTGAGATTACAAAGGCTTCCGGGAAATACAACCAACACTATTTTGGTCAAACTAGAAGGCAATAATCCTGCAGGGTCTGTCAAAGACAGACCTGCTTTATCAATGATTTCACTGGCAGAACAGCGTGGTGCTATCAAAGCAGGAGATACGCTGATTGAGGCCACATCCGGTAATACAGGGATAGCCTTGGCCATGGCTGCGGCTATTAAAGGCTATAAACTGACACTCATTATGCCCGATAATATGAGTGCTGAGCGTAAAGCGGCCATGTCTGCTTATGGTGCAAAGCTTATTACTGTATCAAAAGAAACAGGAATGGAAGGTGCTCGTGACCTTGCACTTGAAATGCAGAAAAATGGACAGGGGTTGGTACTGAATCAATTTGCCAATTTTGATAACCCAGAAGCCCATTACACCAGTACAGGTCCTGAAATATGGAAACAAACCCAAGGAAACATTACTCATTTTGTTAGCGCTATGGGAACGACAGGCACCATCATGGGTGTTTCTCGTTATCTTAAAGAGCAAAACAGTACTATTGAAATTGTTGGTCTACAACCTAAAGAGGGTTCATCTATTCCGGGGATCAGACGTTGGAACCCTGCCTATTTACCAAAAATTTTTGAAGCTCAACGTGTTGACCGTATTATCGATATGGAGCAACAAGAGGCAGAAGATACAATGCGCCGCTTAGCGCGAGAAGAAGGTATTTTCTGTGGGGTATCTTCGGGCGGAGCAGTTGCAGGGGCACTTAGGCTATCCAAAGAAGTCAATAATGCAACCATTGTAGCCATCATCTGTGATCGCGGCGATCGCTATTTATCAACAGGTATTTATAACGATCCAAACGCATGAAAAAGAAAAATACTAGCTTACGATTCCAACACAACCATAGATCCAGCACCACAAAGACAATCCCTACGGGAAAGAAACAATGTTTAACCGTCGAACGCCTTTCGCATGATGGACGCGGAATCGTCAAACTACAAGATAAAACATGGTTTGTCGCGGGCGCATTACCACAAGAAGAAGTTGAGGCTAGAGTTATATCCAGCCAAAGCCAGTGGGTTGATGCAAAATGCGAACGTGTTATAACCCCCTCTCCTCTTCGGCAAAAAGCACCTTGCCAGTATGCTGGGAGCTGTGGCGGTTGTGAACTACAACATATCCCTTACATTGAACAGATTAAACTTAAACAAAACAGTGTTATTGAACAGTTTCAACGTTTTTCGTCTATAAAAATAACCCACTGGCAATCTCCGTTGTTAGGAGAACCTTTTGGTTATCGACGTCGAGCACGTATTGCGGTACGCTTTGATGAAAAAACAAAATTACTTTATGTTGGTTTTAGAGCAGCATTTAGCCAACAAATCGTTCCGGTTAAAGATTGTCTCGTTCTAACAGCCCCATTACGAAAATTATTACAAAAACTACCCGCTTGCTTAAATGCATTAAACTCACCTCATCATCTTGGCCACATTGAACTATTTGATGGCGACCATACTGCATTATTGGTTCGCCATATAAAACCGCTAACCGATAGTGACACTCAACAACTTCAGCTCTTTTGTAAAGAGAACCACTGTCAACTTTGGTTACAAGGTAAAGATAAACCTACGCCTTTTCATGAGAAGCAAGCATTGCAATATTCATTGAGCGTTGAAACAAAACCGCTTCACCTAAATTATCAAATGGGTGACTTTATACAAGTCAATGCTTCTATCAATCAACAGATGGTATTA
>CAYNAM010000091.1:0-10335 GCA_964395065.1 uncultured Ventosimonas sp. | reverse complement strand
ATCGGTGTTCACCCTACAGCCGCGGAGGAGTTTGTTACAATGCGAACACCTAGAGAATAGTTAAAGTTGGTAAAGCCTTTTTTAAAAGGCTTTACCTTTAGTGAGCATTGTCATCATAACTAAACGTTGGAATTTGCCAGCTGTATTTGATAGCTAATAATCTTAATAAAAAACCTGAACATAAACAAATTAATGTGGCGGTACTGTCATTTATTTGAAAATGTAATAACACTAAATAAGCGATACCTGTACAAAGAGAAACACTGGCATAAAGTTCTTTTTGAAAAACTAACGGAACCTGATTACAGAGTACGTCACGCAATACGCCTCCAGAAACACCTGTTAACATACCAGCAACAAGTATAATAATTGTAGGGCAGTTAATTTCTCTTGCAATAGTGCAGCCAATGAGCGTGAATGCAACTAATCCTAGACTGTCTAATATTAAGAAAATAGTTTTTAGGTAGTGTAGCCAACGCGCTACAAAGGTTGTAATGAGAGCTGCACAAATAGTGTAGTATAAGTATTCAGGGTGTTTTACCCAACCTAATGGGTAATGGCCTAAAATAACATCGCGCACGGTTCCTCCGCCTAAGGCTGTTACGCAGGCAATGGTTGTGACACCGAACAAATCCATTCGTTGTTTTCCTGCCGCAAGCGCACCTGTTACTGCTTCGGCTGTAATAGCGATCAAGTAGATAATATGTAATAGCATGGGTGAAATCTCAAGCAACAGTAAAGCAGAACAGTTTAATTAATATAAACTGTTTCTGAGCCGCTCCCGCTGTCCTTTTGCCTGAGAGTTTAGCAGCTTTGCTGCGTGCCCCTTCGGCGGATCACTTAAGATCTCTCTCCAGATCGGCTTGTTATTCAGATGCAGTTATTATTATCTTTAGATAAGGCCTGAGCGATTATGGGAGTATGCGCCTTCGGCGGGAATTAAAGTTCCACTCTCCTACACCTAGTTGTTAACAGATTATATAGAATAAGAAAAATAAATGTAAGCTATAAGCCAGTCAGTGTATAAACTATTATTTTAATTTGCTAATAATGGGGTAAGCTCACCAACTTTTTCATAAACAGGATTAATACCATCATCAAGTCGGTAAACGACCATTTTTGTTGTTAGGTTAATCAATGCTGTTATATTTTCAATACCATATCCTAATCCACTGACTGCCCATGTTAAATGTTCACCATTGAAAGGAATGATTACTCTGTAAAGAAAACCTAGTTCATTATTATTTACTTGGGGGATGAGCTCCATGCAATTATTAGGGAAGTTAAAGTACCCTGTTCTGTTAACAATGGCTTGCTGATCATTGCATGATGTTAGTAAAAAAATGGGAGCTCCACTTAACGGTTCGCCATCGATGGATATAATGCCATCTAGCTTAGGTGTGCCATGGTAGATTTTCATTTTCTTATCGGGTGATTGGTGATTACAACCTACAAGGAAAATAGATAAAAGTAAAAAAATATAGTATTTCATAGCCTTCAGACTAAATAATAAGGGTGTTATTTTTTAGTTTAACAGATTATAAATAAATGGTGCAGGTTAGTTTTTAATTGTTTTAAAATATAGCGTAGTATTTGATAGAAGGTTTATGTAGAGGGATTTATAAGTCATTTTTACTGCTGTTAAATCTATAAAAATAATTATCTTTTTCATTTTAAATGGAAGTTTACTATGTCTATTTTTCCGCTTAATGCATTAAATTTTTTTATGGCCGATGTTCGAGATGGATTAGGTCCTTTTTTAGGCATTTTTTTACAGCAGCAAGGTTGGGATGTTGATGACATTGGTTTTGTGATGACATTAAGTGGGTTAATAGCCGTTATCTTTACAACGCCTATAGGCGTTTTGGTTGATGTCCTGCGAGCAAAACGAGCAATTATTATATTTTCCGCCCTAACCATTATAGTTGCTTGTGGTGTTAATTATTTTTATCCTACACAGGTAACTACTACAATAGCACAAATGTTAGTAGCTGTTGCAGGAGCAACAATCCCTCCTGCGATAACCGGGATTACACTGGGGATTGTAGGGAGGGATAAATTTGATCATCAATTAGGCCAAAATGAATCTTATAGCCATGCAGGTAACGCCTTTTCAGCGATGATGGCAGGCGTTTTTAGTTTTTACTATGGACTAAGTGCTGTTTTTGCCTTGATGGGACTGTGGACATTACTATCCATTGTTTCTGTTTTATTAATACGACAAAATCAAATTGACTATAACCAATCAAGGGGGCTTGCTATTTCAGAAAAATCCCCTAAGTCAATTAAATATTTACTGACGAATAAAGGATTGGTTATTTTAGCGGTTACCGTGGTTTTCTTTCATTTAGCCAACGCGGCTATGCTGCCTTTACTAAGTCAATCAATGGTTGCAAATGGTTCTATTGATCGTCCGGGGTGGTATACAGCGATGACAGTGATCATTGCTCAAATAACAATGATCCCGATGGCTTTGTATGCTGCCCATATTTCTGAAAAGAAAGGTTATAGTGCTATTTTTATTATTGCATTGGTTGCATTACCTATCCGTGGTTTATTGGCAGGGCTTATTCCTCATCCTGCTATTGTTATACCCGTTCAGATCTTAGATGGTATTGCAGCAGGACTTATGGGAGTTGCTGTTCCGGGAATAGTTGCACGGATTTTAAATGGGACGGGGCGCTTTAATACAGGGTTTGCTATGGTATTAACATTGCAAGGAGTAGGCGCTGCGCTTAGTTCAAGCATTGCGGGTGTAATAGCTAAGTTTTTTGATTATGATATTGCTTTTTTGGTGTTATCCAGCCTTGCTATTGTTGGCTTATTAATATGGTTATTCTGCACTTCATACATGTCGCGTTATAATACAAAAAATAGTGTTTAGTAAAAGAAAAAGATATGATTTTCTTCGTGTTTTCAAAAAAAGGTGATTATAATGAGGTACTTTTTTATGTCATTAAATGCTAGAATGAAAAGTCTATTGTTAATTATAAAACGGAATCGTATGAACTATGGTAGCTAACGTATTAAGAGCAATTTCTTTAACTGTCTTATTTACATGTTTTTCAACGGCGGTAAAAGCTGAAATTGTTCAAGAAATCACGCAAGGCTGTTCTGAAAGCCCAATTGTTTCTACATTATGTATTACATTTAGTCCTTTTTATACAACCACTATTATTGCTGTTGTTCCCTCTGAGTGGTCTGGCACGGCTTGGGGCGCTAAATCAAAGATTATTTACCAAGCTAAAAGCGATGCAGCTACATTTGTTGCCAGTAATGGTGCAATTAAAGGTTCTTATTTAGAAGCGGCTTTTGTACTGTTGCGCCAAGAAGATATTCGTTATAGTAAATCTGATGAGTTAGCATTAGCAAAAGCAATTTTAGTATTTAATCAAACAGCAACTGCACCTACTACAGAGTAGGTGTTTTTACGAAATTTTGCCATCTACGTAAAGCCAGCCCCCATTTCTTTTGATAAAACGACTGGTCTCATGCATTCGGTGTATTTGTCCTTCTTGTTCATAGAATGCATCGAAATCAACAAATGCCTCAAGGGTTAGTTTGTCCTCCCAACTGCGATTGATGATAAGTTTCATCCATTTAATATTGTGTGTTTCATTGGATGAAAAGTGTGGGCAGGTACTGGGTGCCCATGTTTTTATGATATAGTCTATTAAATTTAATGCGTAGGCACTATAACGTGAACGCATGAGTTGCTCCGCATTATTGGGGTATTTTGTATTGTTATGGTAAGGTTGACAACAATCTTGATACAAACGCCCTTGAGTGCAGGGACAATCAATTTTTTTTAATATCATATAAACTCCGCGGTGTTGTACGTTACAAAGTACATAACAACTATTTATGTTGTGATTAAATGAAATAATAAGAAAATCATTGTGTTATGTTTTTTGTTCGGTGTGTAAAAACATTTATTGCCCCTTGTTGTCACAAAACTCATACATTAACGCTACATTATTATAAAAGAAAGTTTTTAATAATAGTCCCCACTGAAGTATTAATTAAATTTTAAATTGTGGAGTAATTCATGAGTAAACCTAATCCTGAGATGATGAAGAATCGTCCTGATGATGCTACTCTCCTAGCTGATGAAGCAAAATATTGTTCTTTTGGTGATACTGTTCATTATATTGAGCCGCCTAAGATCTTTGATGGTTGTGAAGGCAGCTATATGTATGATAAGGAAGGCAAGCAATACCTTGATTTACAAATGTGGTATTCCGCTTGTAACTTTGGTTATGCAAATGAGCGCTTAAACAATGTATTAAAAAATCAAATTGATACATTACCACAATGTGCTAGCCAATACCTTCATCCTACAAAAATAGAGCTTGCTAAAACTATCGCTCAGGATATGAAGAAAAAATTTGGATACGATGGCCGTGTGCACTTTAATGTTGGTGGTTCACAATGTATCGAAGATTCTTTAAAAGTTATTCGTAATGCCACAGGTGGCAAAAGTTTAATGTTTGCATTTGAGGGTGGCTATCATGGTCGTACTTTAGGTGCTTCTTCTATTACATCTAGCTATCGTTATCGTCGCCGCTATGGCCATTTTGGCGATCGTGCGATGTTTGTTCCTTACCCTTATCCTTTTCGTCGCCCTAAAGGCATGACAGCAGAAGAGTATGGTGAGTATTTAGTAGCTGATTTTGCTCGTTTATTTGAAACAGAATACCATGGCGTGTGGGATCCTAAAGTAGGCCAAGCAGAATATGCAGCATTTTACGCTGAGCCTATGCAAGGAACAGGTGGTTATATTGTTCCTCCACCAAATTATTTTAAAGGCTTAAAGAAAGTTCTTGATCAGTACGGTATTTTATTTGTAGTTGATGAAATCCAAATGGGCTTCTATCGTACAGGTAAATTGTGGTCAATTGAACACTTTGATGTAAAACCCGATGTGGTTGTATTCGCTAAAGCCTTAACCAATGGTTTAAATCCATTAGGTGGTTTATGGGCACGTGAAGAGTTAATTAACCCACAAGTATTCCCTGTTGGTTCTACTCACTCTACTTTTGCTTCAAATCCTCTAGGTACCGCATTAGGTCTTGAAGTTATGAAGATGACTGCCGAAGCTGATTTTGAAAAAATGGTTATGGAAAGTGGTGCTTACTTCTTAGAAGGTTTAAAAACACTAGAGAAACGCCATAAAGAAATTGGTGAAGTCGATGGCCTAGGTCTTGCTCTTCGTGCTGAAATTTGTACGGAAGATGGTTTTACACCTAATAAAGCACTGGTTGATAAGATGGTTGATATCGGTATCACTGGTGATTTAGATTGGAAAGGTCAAAAGATGGGGCTAGTGCTTGATATTGGTGGTTATTATAAGAACGTAATTACCTTTGCACCATCATTGTATATTTCTAAAGCAGAAATTGACCAAGGCATTGAGTTACTTGATCAATTAATTACAAGGGCTAAAAAAGCATTGTAATCATTCAATATTAGATGGCAGTGCAACTTAGGTTGTCTGCCATTAATTAGTGACTATTTTAAGAATAATGCGATATATCAATCAGTTAGAGCCAGACAGACTTGTCGAAATTTTTTTAAATCATCCTCCTGTAGACTTTAAAACTTGGTTAACAGGGGCTAATGTACCTGTTTTTTCTGCTAAGTTTGACTTATTGACTACAGCAGATCTTGATTTTCAAAAAAAATTACAAAAAATACCGTTCTTTAGTAAATGGCGTAAACTGTTGCAACCCTATACTTGTTTTGTAGGTACGACTGTTTCTGAATATGCACTCTTAACAATGGATCTGGATGCGTTACATTTAGCCCAACAAATTAAAGAGCAATATGCAGCTAATTATCCTTTTTTAATTGTCAAAGATATTCCACAAAATTCTCCTTTACAAAGCCAGCAAGCAAATGACTACTCAATGAGATTTGCTCATGCCTTGAAAGATATTGGTTTTATTGAAGTTGAAGGGCAGGCGTTAGCTTGGGTACCTGTTGATTACTCAAGTACAGATGATTACCTTTCTCGACTTTCAGCAAGTCGCCGTAAAGATTTTCGGCGTAAATTAAAGCATCGTGATAAGTTAGATATTCAAGTGATACACAGTGGTGATGACTGTTTTTTTGAGGATGATGTTTTAGACTATTATTATCAGCTCTACCTTAATGTGTATGAACAAAGTGAAGTTCATTTTGATTTATTAACAAAAGATTTTTTTGTTACTCTTTTGCAAGATAAGCAACTGAAAGCAACTGTTGTAACCTATTATCACCAGCAGGAGTTGATTGGTTATAATATTTGTTTTGTTGTTAATGGCATGCTAATTGATAAATATATTGGATTAAAATATCCAGCAGCACGCGATTTTAACCTGTATTTTGTAAGTTGGTTTTATAATCTAGAGTATGCAAAAGAGCAAAACTTATCTTGTTATATTGCAGGATGGACCGATCCGGAGGTAAAAGCCTCACTAGGGGCGACGTTTACATTTACTAAACATATGGTTTATGTGCGTAATCCTTTATTACGTGCTGTTTTGCGCAAAATAAGTAATCGATTTGAAAGTGATCGTTCTTGGCGTGATGCACATACTGATACAGAAAATAACAAAAAGGGAACACTATGAATAGCCCTATTATTCTTAACTTTGACGATAGCGTTATTGATATAGAAAATGCTACAACCATTGATTTAACCTCTTGGCAAGATGATATTCGTTTTGGTTGTTCAAAATCTAAGTTTAATCAACTAAAGGATTATCTTGCCCAGCATCTACCAGAAAGCTATGGTACGGTATTGATGGGAAGTGGTGATTATCATCATATTTCATTACTGCTTATTGAGCGGCTAAAAGAGAAATACAGTAGCCAGAATCCTATTCAAGTGATTATATTTGATAATCACCCAGATAATATGCGTTATATGTTTGGTATTCATTGTGGCTCTTGGGTGAGTTATGTGGCAAGTTTACCTTTTGTTAGCCATGTTCATGTGTTAGGTATCACTTCTAATGATATTGGCATCGGTCATCTATGGGAAAATAGATGGTTACCACTACTGAAAAATAAGTTAACTTATTGGTGTATGGATGTTGATGTTAAATGGGCTAAGCGATTGGGGTTAGGTAAGTCATTTAAATGCTTTGATACACCTGATGAGTTGATTATTGCTTTTTTATCACGTCAGGACCACAATTCGCAACCCATTTATTTATCAATAGATAAAGACGTATTAAGTGAAGAAACGGTTAAAACCAATTGGGATCAAGGGCGATTAGAGTCATACCATGTGCTAGATACTATTTCAGCACTTAATAGTCGAATTATTGGTAGTGATATAACAGGCGATGTATCTACCTGGCAATATAAAAGCCCATTAAAGCGTTTTTTAAGCTCACTTGATGAGCAACCAGAGATTCCCAAAGAAACATTGCTAAAATGGCAAAGCCAGCAACAAAAAATTAACTTGCAGTTGGTTGATGCCCTAACTAAGTAAATTACTTATTACACATAGACTATTAGAGTAATTATTTAAAATTAAAAAGAGTCTTCTTATGAAAAGATATTCTATTTTGTCAACTTGAGTTCAAGTGATTATTGAATCTGATTATTCAAATTATGATGTACCTATGTATAATTAGTAGAGCAAAAAATACTCTTGTATAAGCCTGAGTGTGGATGGCATAGGTTGAAAATGAAAGAAATTTCAGAAAATAATAGGAAACTAATAACTTTAGTAGGTATTATCTTTATTATCTGGAATCTATATGAGATCTTTTCAGATTATAGATTAACCAGTCATCTAGAAAAAAATGGCATCTTGACTACTGCACAAGAATATAACTTTCATCCCAATAAACTTCTTGGTTTCAAATGCTTAGGAAGCATGAGATACTTTAGTTATAATATTAAATTTATTGATCAGAATGGTCATACTGTTATAAAAAAACAATCTAAGTGTTCATCGAGCTCACCTTCTTTACTCTCTGATTCTAGAGAGGTTACTATTATATACAACCCTAAAAATCTTGATGAGTTTATATATTCTAATAACAAGTTTGGCAGCTTTATTAGTAGCGTGGTTCTTATAATAATTGGATTATTTTTGGTTTTCTCAGGTAAAAGAAAAACAACCTCTAAGTAGTATATATAGTAACAGAGATTTACACTGTTTAATCTGTGTTTATTAGATTAAATAAGGTTTTTATTATCAAAACAATTTTTACTAATGATTGGCGGCAATATAGCTTTTTACCGTTTCAAGTAGTGTTGGATCACCATAGAGTTCTGCAACTTCAAGCAGGGAACTGTCATCACAATAATTACCATTCTTCATATAATACTGTATTAACTCCACAACACGCTTATCCTTCCGCCTTGCTAGTCCGTGCATGGCTTCGTCTACCACAAGGGAGTCCTCATCATGGGCATTTCTCCAAAGGCATTCTCGTACTTCAGGTGTATCTACTTGACTATATTGCAAATCACATGTAGCCCAGTCTCTGGTTTGTTCAAAATCATCGGTGGCTAGTTTTAATAGTGCATTAGTAACATGTGGGCCTTCATCAATAAAGTGAGATAAAGCAACGGCTAGCTTCTGACGACACCAAACATCGGGATGATCAACAAAAGTTAGCATAGTTGGCAACGCTTCAGGTACTGGGGTATGAGATAGCCCACTAAGGGCAACGGCAATAACGCAAGGGTTTGGATCTGCTAGCCCAGCAACAAGCATTTCTTTGCTGTCTTCGATACCGTAGCGAATATGGTTTTTCCTATTATGGTTATCAATATAATAAAGTTGCCCCATAACATACATAGCTAAACTTCTTTTTTTCCAATTGCGTGACTTAAAGAGTTTTTTCATGCATGTTATTGTTTCAGGGTTTCCTCGAGAACGTATCTCAGCAGCCGGACACCAGTCTAGATCATCATAATCACCTTGCAAGTCCATACCAATTAGACTTTTAAGGCTTAGACCCTTAAGGTGGTTTCTTCTTTTTTTGTCTTGATCAATATAATCCATTGCTCTTCATTCTCTTAAATAACCATCATCGTTACATTATGAAGTGATTAGATGCGTTTATGCTATATATTTTTCAATTATCTGGCAGATAAATTGGAACTGATCGTCGTTAAGCCATAAGCTATTGCTAATAGTTAACATTTGGTTGGCAAGATTTTGTGCATTAGGTACAGAGGTTTTCGGTACAATGCTTTCTAAATAGGTGTAATCGGGTAGAGCATGGATAAATAAACGAGTGATACCTAAAGGACCCGCCCATAGCTCTTGTAAAATGTCATCACGTATTTTACCTGTCGGCAATATCACCATCATAAATGGCCATGTGCCATGTTGCCTTTCATTGTCTGTTAGCACTTGAAGTCCTTTTATCTGCTGTAATTGATTTACGCGAAATAAGGCTTGTTGGGTCGTATCTTGAATGAATTGGGGAAGGCGTTTTACACTATTGCTAGCAACATTTTGTCTAAAGTGACTGACTTTGTGTAAAGGGAGGTCAAAATCGAAATCATCACCTACTGCTTCGATAAGTTGATGCTGCTTGAGTGATTTTCTTTTTGGATTACCATAGGCAAAGTAAAGACCGAATGGATTATAGAGTAGAGTATACCCAAAAAGCTCAAGAGTGCGTGTAAGCTCCCATTTTCTATCTCTTGGAATAATTGTTTTCGCCGTTTGTTCCAGTTGATTATGCAGTTGCTCATGACGACTGGTGAGTAAGCCCCCCTCATAGAGAGTTAGTCCTTTACCAGCGGCAAGGCTATAAAATACTATATCGCCATAGATGCCTACCTGTGCACCAAGTGCTTGGGCTGCATCTTCTATAATGGTTATATTATAGGGTTTAGCTAATGCTGCTACCCTTGCAATATCGGCTACACGCCCACCTAAATGTGTCGGAATAACGGCTAACACTTGCTCATCCATTAATGATGCCAATTGGCCAAAATCAAAGTCAAATGAGTGACTAGATAAATCACAAAGCTTAATTTTTAGGCCACAATGGTGAATAGCTAACGCAACTAAAGGGCAAGTGTAGGCTGGGATGATAACATAACAACGCTCAGGAGCATTACGTTTAAGGGTGGTGAGTGCAATCACCAATGCCGCTGTACCCGAACAGGTCAGTTGTAGGGGCGGGAGTTTAAATAGTTGGCTAACTTGTAGGGCTAAATCGTTATGGCAGGGCAACCAATCACGCCATTTTGTTGGTAGCCCAGCAGTGGGAGGTATTTCATAATAACGACGAAGTAATGTCATTAAACACCTAAAGATAAAGTTTATTTATTGCTTTCTTGCTCTTGACTAGTCACTTGTTTTTCAGC
>CAYNAM010000090.1:0-10358 GCA_964395065.1 uncultured Ventosimonas sp. | reverse complement strand
ACTCGCGACCCTAACCTTGGCAAGGTTATGCTCTACCAACTGAGCTATTCCCGCTAAATATGGCGTCCCCTAGGGGACTCGAACCCCTGTTACCGCCGTGAAAGGGCGATGTCCTAACCACTAGACGAAGGGGACATTACTGACTTCGTCTACTACTGAAGTGGCGCGCATTCTATTAAGAATTTTAAGTGCCGTCAAGTAAAAAATTAAATTTTTTTTAAATAATTTAAATTAAGTGTCTAAAAAACTTGTTCTTATGCATTAAGTTTCGTAAGCTGTAACGTCATTTAGTTTATTGATAAAGATTATGAACGCTACATTTAAGAATAAGTTTACAACTGAGATTAAAGCACTTTTTTCGCTAACCTTGCCTATTTTAATTGCTCAGTTAGCCTATACGTCGATGGGGTTTGTTGATGCGATGATGGCGGGGCATTTTAGCAAGCATGATTTAGCGGCCATTGCTTTGGGTAATTCTATTTGGATACCGATTTATTTGTTAATGACGGGAATTGTTTTAGCGACGACGCCTAAAGTGGCTAATTTATTTGGTGCCTGTAATAATAAAGAGATAGGGCCGCTGGTTAGGCAGTCTTTATGGATGGCATTTTTTGTGGTTACAGTGGTTATTGTTTTGTTGTTAAGTGCGTATCCTCTGTTGATTTTTATGGGAGCCTCTGAGGATACATCAAGTTTAACGATGAAGTTTTTACATGGTATTGCTTGTGGTATGCCTGCAATTGCTTTTTATCAGGTGTTTCGTTGTTTGAGTGATGGTATTGGTAGGCCTAAGCCTAGTATGGTGATAGGTGTTATTGGTTTGACATTGAATATTCCTGTTAATTATGTGATGGTTTTCGGTAAGTTAGGATTTCCGGCGATGGGGGGGGCAGGTTGTGGTATTGCGAGCGCTTCGGTCATGTGGATTATGTGCTTGGCCTTTGTGTGGTGGGTATCATACGGGCATGCCTATAAGAGTTGTGAAATTTTTAAGCGTTTTGATATGCCTGATTGGAAGGTGATTGGAGACTTATTACGTATTGGTGTGCCAATTGGTGTTGCTGTTTTTACTGAGTCAAGTATTTTTAGTGTCATTGCGTTATTAATTGCTAGGTTGGGTGATGATGTTGTTTCTGGCCATATGATTGCATTAAATTTTTCGTCACTGGTGTTTATGGTTCCTTTGGCTATTTCTATTGCAATTACTGTGCGTGTAGGGCAGGCCATGGGACGTAAAGATGCGGTTGCGGCGAGATTTTCAGCCAGTGTTGGGGTCGTAGTTGCTTTTATATTGTCTTTTATTTCTATGTCTCTAATGCTTATTTTTCGAGAAAATGTGGCGGCGCTTTATACAAAAGATCATACGGTGTTAATGTTGGCGAGTCATTTAATTATTTTTGCAGCCTTGTATCAATTACCTGATGCGATTCAAGTAACCTGTGCTGGCGCATTAAGGGGCTATCAAGACACGGGGATTATTATGTTTATTACGGTAGTTTCGTATTGGGTTATTGCTATGCCAATAGGCTATAGTCTAGGGTTAACGAATTTTTGGGGAGACCCACAAGGCCCAGCAGGATTTTGGACAAGTCTAATTATTGGACTGGCTTTTGCGTCCATTATGTTAGGTATGCGCTTTTTATATCAAAGTCGCCGGCAAATAAGATTGTTGAGTTATTCTTAATTTTCTTTTTTGCGAATCCAGTAATAATAGGTTTCTTCTATTTTTTGTTGGTTAATTAATTGGTGATTTAAGAAGTTGCAAAATTTTGGGATGTCGCGTTGTGTGGATGGGTCTGTTGCAATGATCTTGAGCAGGCCACCAGCGGGAAGATCTCTGATTTTGTTGTGTAGGAGCATAATGGGCTCAGGGCAAATAAGCCCTGTGGCGTCTAAAACATCATCTGGGTGTAAAGTAGTTTGTTCCATAGTTTGCCCTAGTTTAAACGTTGGAGATGGCAGGTTATTTCTTCTCTATCATGATAGAGTTGTTTGCAAGTGATGTTAACTTTTACATCATGATCGATAAAGTGATCTTGCATTCGTTCTGTAAGTTTCATGACTTCTAAATAGCGTTGTTTCATGGGGAGCTTAAAGTTCACAATCGCTTCTTTACACCACCCCTCTGATAACCATGTTTGTACCATAGCGGCTGTTCTGGCAGGTTTTTCTACAATGTCACAAACCATCCAGTTGACTGCTTTGTTGGGTTTATAAGTAAACCCGTCTGCTTGTATGTGTTTGACTTGTCCACTATCCATGAGTGCTGGCTGCATTGGACCATTGTCAATAGCGGTTACATACATATGACGTTTAACCAGCTGCCATGTCCACCCTCCAGGGGCTGCGCCAAGATCGATGGCTGTCATGCTAGGGGCGAGTCTTATATCCCATTCTTGACGTGGAATAAAGAAGTGCCAAGCCTCTTCTAGTTTTAATGTGGAGCGACTAGGAGCTTCTCGAGGAAACTTTAAGCGTGGTATACCCATTGGCCATTTTGCACTGTTGTGCTGATTAGCATAACCAACAAATACTTTTTGCCCCGTTAAAAACGTTAGAAGTAGTCTGGGTTTACTTGGGTCGTCAACTAGTTTACCGGATTTTTTAAGGTGCGTTATTAGTGGTTTCTCAAATTTACGGCAAAAGGTAGAAAGACTTTTTCCATCATTAGTATCTAGTATTTCTAGCCACAGATCTCCCATGGCTGGATAGTCTTTTAAGATAGTGAGTAATTGGCTGATACGGTCATTTTCTTCAAGCTCTACAAATTGACCAACAGCCCATTGTCTTGGGAAAATCAACTGGTTAAAGGATTGTTTTTTAATAAATTGTTGTGCTTGATGGGGATCTTGGCAAATAAACTCAACGAATGCACTGTTAGGCTTGCTTTTAGCATAGCCAATAATGTCTAGTCTGTTGGCTTTGTCGGTTATTTCTGCACAGGTTTCATTTTCAAAACCTGCGCGGCAGTGTAATAAAAGGGTGTTGATCACTTTTATAGCTCATCAGTAATTATTCAGGGAGCTATTTTAGCAGGTGGATGGCTAAAAATATTATTTTTATTGTGAAAAAAATAATATAAAGGAGAGAGGGGACTCTCCATTTTCATTATTGGTTTAGTTTATTTATTTGATTGTGGTAGAAACCTTTAAATAATTCTGGAATTGCTGCACGCCAAGCACGTTGTTTTATACCGAATGTATAGAGTATTTTCTTGCAAGAAAGTACTGCATATTGGGGTTCTACGCTAGCATCACTAAATTCTGAATGGGGCTTGGCAATTATATTTTCAGTGATGGTTTTATCATAGTTTCTTGCTTCATTGAGTGCTATTTGCCCCCATGTTAAGGACGAGGTTGCCTCCATAGCACCATAATGGTAGGTGCCCCATAAGGTCGTATTACAGTCTATTTGTTGTAACATTCCCAAAATGACTCTTGCCGCATCATCGATAGGTGTTGGGTTACCACGCCTATCATCTGCTAGTTGTAGCTCGGCGAGTGTTTTGGCTCTTTTTATCAGACGGGCTACTTTGCCGTCAGGGTTGTAATCTAAAAGCCAACCAAATCGTAAAAGAATATGTTTAGGACAGCTATCTGCAACAATTTGCTCAATTTTCCACAGAGCTTGACCTAAAATGGAGATCGGGAGTGGCTCATCTTCTTCGTTGTAAGCGGTTATACGTGTTCCACCAAAAACGCGATAACTTGAGGGTTGAAATAGAATGATGTCTTTCTCTCGGCATAGTTTTGCTAGATGTTCTATCATATTGATTTGTAGGCCGAGTTTTTCTGTATTAACAACTCTGGCTTGGAACCAGTCAGCGTAGTAGGCAAGGTTGATAATACAATCTGGTTTAGTTTTTTCTAACAAAATAGATAAATTTTCATGATTCCAACCCTCTTCGGGAGCGTTGGGTGCATGTAAATGTATGTTTTCTGCTGTTGCCTGTTCGAGCAGTGCTTGACCGAGCAAGTTATCGCCACCGAGTATGAGTAGTTGCATGCGCATAGTAAATGTATCTGCTTAGTTATCTATTAGTTTATTGTAGTAGTCTATAGTATCGATTGCACAGAGTTATTTGTTAAAAACAGTTTTTCCTGATGGTCTTTCTTTCATTCGTGTTAAGTAAGTGATGAGATTCGGGGTGTTGATAAAAAGTTGTTCAGCGTATGGTGTTTGGACAACATAATCTAACATGGGTGTAAGGATTGCATCAGCCATACTGTAGGTATTACCACAAAAGAAAGTATTGTTGCTCAATTGTTTATCTAATAAGTTCAGTATTTCAATAACATCAGGGAGTAATTTTTCTACAATATTGGTACGAATGCTATTATTAGGACCTTTGGGGAAGGCAAATTCTAAAACGTACTGTCTTACTAGAATATTATCAATATAGGTGCTCAGAGCACCAGACCATTGATCAATTAATGCATTTGCTAGTGGATCTTTGGGTAGTAGTTTTTTTGTGGGGGAAATATTGTCTAAAAAACGACAAATTGTTGTTGTTTCGAAGATAGGTTTTTCATCATAAAAAAGGACAGGTACTTTTTTAAAGGGATGATACTGGGCCAGCTCATTACTTTTTAGTGGAATTATTTTTCCGTTTAATTCGGGGCCGTAAGTGTAGTTTAGTCCTAGCTCTTCGCAGTAAAGACGAACACTTCTCAGGAAGGTGCTGAAGTCAGGCCCCAAAATATGTAGTTTTGACATTTTCTTATCCTTTAATGAGTTGTCGATGGCGAGCCGCATACAACTTCTAACATTTTGGTCGCATCAATACCTTCAATTGGGATGAATTTTGCGTTAGGGTCAGTATCAGCACTTTCTAGTAATTCGCCCTCACCAAAAAACTTTTCATGGACAGCTTGCTTACCTATTTTGCCTGTTTTATCTTTGCAGTTAATTGTAAAGTCGGTGACATAAGAAATAGGGTAGGGGTTAGTTAGTGCTGTTTTAGTCGGGTTAGCTTTTCTGTCTTGCATGGATGGGACATTGATAGATATTTTGGTTGTTTTAAGATCAGGATTTTGTTTATCAGTAACAATATCATCGGTTTTGATAAAAATATGGGAGTCTTTTTGTGTTTCTATCCAGCTGTCGTTATCTGCCATCGCCAGAGGTGTAGCAGTGGCAATAATTAGGGTTATTAGGATTTTTGACATGAAATGTTCCTTACTATTTCGAGTATTTGAACTTTATTATAACGTGTTTTCATAAGTGATGAATGTGCTATAGCACTCAAATAGTTACTTTATTTATGATAAATGTCCCGTTAGGATTAAAATAGGATTGGCAATTATTTTTAAATAGATTATGATGGCTAAAATTAAAACGAATGTTTAAAAATGGAAGTTTCAAAAAATGATCTCTGTCTATCAATTAAAACCAAAGTTTCAATCATTGTTGAGGCCTTTTGTTAATAAGTTATTTAATGCAGGAGTAACCGCTAACCAAATCACACTTGTAGCTTGCTTTGGTTCGCTAGTTATTGCTTTAGTTGTTGCATTGCTAGCAAGCCATCTTTGGATATTTTGGCTAATTCCTATTTGGATGTTTATTCGTATGGCATTAAACGCTATTGATGGTATGTTAGCACGTGAGTTTGATCAAAAATCAGGGCTTGGTGCTTATTTGAATGAATTGTGTGATGTGATTGCCGACAGTGCACTTTTTTTAGTCTTTGCTTTTGTTGCTTCAGTCAATCCTTTATTAGTGGTGTTGGTGGTTATTGTTTCACTACTAACGGAATATGCGGGGGTGATGGGGCCTTTAGTAGGAGCTTCGCGTCGTTATGATGGGCCAATGGGTAAAAGTGATAGGGCTTTAGCTTTTGGTGTTATTAGTGCGGGCATTGCCATTGGTTGGCTACCTGTAACATGGATTAATACCTTATTGTGGGTTATTGCGGCTTTATTAGTGTATACATTAATTAACCGTGTTAAGCAGGGTTTAAAAGAGATTTCTCATCAGTAGAAGGAAAGTTGTATGCGTCAGGAACAGCAAAAAGCATTTACCAGTCATGATGGAACGGCGTTATATTATCGCCATTGGCCCGCCGTATCTCAGCCAGTAGAGGGGAGTGCCCCAGCGATTATATTATTTCACCGTGGGCATGAGCACTCAGGCCGTATTGCACATTTAGTTGAAGAGTTAGATTTACCAGAATTTCAATTTTTTGCATGGGATGCAAGAGGCAATGGGCAATCTCCCGGTGAGCGGGGGGATGCCCCGAGTTTTGCATGGATTGTGAGGGATGCAGACTATTTCTTTCAACACATAAAAACAGAATACAAATTAGCCAGCCAAGACATTGCCATTATCGGGCAAAGTGTGGGCGCGGTAGTGGCCTCTACATGGGTACATGATTATGTGCCTAATATTCGTGCCATGGTAATGGGCTCACCTGCGTTTAGCGTAAAGCTGTATGTGCCTTTTGCTGTACCCGGTTTGAAGTTACTTTATAACTTGAGAGGTAACTTCTTTGTCAATAGCTATGTTAAACCGAAACTATTAACGCATGATAAACAGCGGGAAGAGTCATTCAAAACAGACCCTTTGATTGCGCGTCCTATCTCAGTGCGTGTGTTATTAGATTTATACAGCACATCGGATCGTGTTGTGAAAGATGCCCAGTCAATACATGTGCCTACTCAAATGCTTGTGTCAGGCTCTGATTATGTTGTACGACGCAAACCTCAACAAAAATTCTTTGAGAACTTAGGCAGCCAGAAGAAAGAATACCATGTATTACCTGGTTTTTATCACGACACATTAGGCGAAAAGGATCGCCATCTAGCAGTTGAAAGAGCAAGACGCTTTATTCTAAATTGCTTTGCTGAACCACAAGAAATCCCTTCTTTATTGGATGCCGATAAGGTTGGCTATACACGAGCAGAGGCTGATAATTTAGCATTACCCGTGCAAGGCTTTTTCAAAAAACAGTACTGGAAAATTAATAGAAAGCTCCTAAGGCAGACCAGTAAAATTTCTGATGGGGTAAAACTAGGGTTTGATACGGGCTTTGATTCAGGCAGTACCCTTGATTATGTTTATCGTAATCAGGCATCGGGTTGTTCGGGTTTTGGTCGTTATCTTGATTTTCTTTATTTGCAATCCATTGGTTGGCGCGGTATTAGACAGCGTAAAGTACATGCTGAAGAATTATTGAAGCTCGCTATTGAAGAGTTGAGGCAAGCAGGGAAGCCTGTCAATATTGTAGATATTGCGGCAGGTCATGGGCGATATATTTTAGAGGCAGTGAATCAGCTTGAACAAAAGCCAGATTCTATTTTATTGCGTGATTACAGTGATATTAATGTGAAAGAGGGGGCAGAACTGATTTCAGCCAAAGGGCTTAGTTCTATCGCACGTTTTGAGAAAGGTGATGCCTTTAATAAAGAACAACTAGCAGCACTTAATCCAAAGCCTACGTTGGCCGTGGTATCAGGGTTATATGAGCTATTTGGTGATAATCAAATGATTAGGGATTCATTGGCAGGGCTAGCAGAGTCTGTGGAAGAGGGTGGCTATTTAGTGTATACCGGTCAGCCTTGGCACCCACAGTTGGAATTTATTGCCCGAGTATTGACGAGCCACCGTGAAGGGCAAGCATGGGTTATGCGTCGACGGACTCAATTAGAAATGGATCAGCTGGTTGAAGCGGCAGGTTTCCGTAAAGTAACCATGCGCATTGATGAGTGGGGTATTTTTAGCGTTTCTATTGCACAGCGGATTAAATAATGAGCTATAAAAGAGAAGTCGGTTTATGGCCAAGAACGTTATTATGGCTTGTTGGTTTAAGCTGTTTCTTTTTTATCAGTTATGGCATCGCTAACCACATTACTTCATTAAGAAGTGATGTGGGCAGCGTTGTCTTCGAGTGGGAACGTTTTATTCCCTTGTGGACATGGACTATCGTACCTTATTGGACGATTGATGCATTATACGGTCTTGCTATTTTACTGGCTTGTACAAGAAAAGAGCTTGATACATTAGGTCGGCGATTGCTTTCTGCTCAGCTAATTTGTGTCAGTTGCTTTTTGCTATTTCCTTTGCATTTTACCTTTGAACGTCCTCAATTAGAGGGTTTTTTTGGTGCTTTATTTGATTTATTGATGGGGTTTGATAAACCGTTTAATCAAGCACCTTCACTGCATATTACATTATTAGTCGTTTTATGGGTTTTCTATAGCCAACATATGAAAGGCTATTGGCGTTGGTTATTGCATGGTTGGTTTTTCTTAATAGGTGTATCGGTATTAACCACTTGGCAGCATCATTTTTTTGATGTGCCTACTGGTGTGTTAGCAGGCTGCTTATGTGTTTGGTTATGGCCAGACAAGGGACTATCTCCCTTACAAACCAAAGTATACCCCAAACAATGGAAATTATTTTTTATATACACTGCCATTGCTTGTGTTATTGCTGTATTGAGTATCTATCTAGGTGGATTATGGCTATGGCTGTGTTGGTTATCGGTGGCTTTTTTATTGGTTGCTGTAAATTATGGTTTTGTTGGTGCAACAGGCTTTCAAAAGCAGACCAGTGGATGTTTTAACCTTCCTGTCTTTTTATTGTATATGCCATATTTAGTAGGGGCATGGATTAACTCAAGAATCTGGACGAGAAATAATCACAAGGCAGATTGTGTGGTGGGGAATGTTTACTTAGGGCGTATTCCTTGCCCAGCGACGATTAAGCAGTATCAATTTAAAGGGGTTGTTGATCTCTGTGCTGAGTTGCCGATGGTATGTACTATAAAGCAATATCGCTTAATCCCTGTGTTAGATTTAACCATACCTCCTATCAGTGTTTTTGATGAAGCGGTTAAAGTGATTAATGACTATCAGCAGCAGGGCCGTGTATTAGTTTGTTGTGCCTTAGGTTATTCGCGTAGTGCACAAGCAGTTTTGGCTTGGTTACTGTGGAGCAAACAGGCCAAGACAATCGATGAGGCTTTAGATATACTTAAGAAAGCTAGACCCACGGTGGTGATTAGCTATGCGCAACAGCAAAACATAGAGACATGGTGGGCTATGAGACATGTGTAATGAAGCAAAACAAATGGATTTAGTGGTGTTGGTGAGTTTATTAAAGCAGTCAACTAAAATCGATCGCTTCTCATCCATTATAACGGCTACTTCTTTGTTGTTATTAGTAGTTGTTATGTTTTTATTTGCTGACAGTTTAATCATGATTATTTTAAGTGTTGTCATTTTTGTTTTAGGTATTGTTGAAAAGTATTTTGCCATACGTGTTGATTTTGACAGAGGATTATTCAAATCTTTACAAAATTACTCTAACTCCGAGCTTTCGTCAGCATTAGAATCTATGGATAGATTATTATGCCAATTTGGTTTAATAAAAAAAAATTATGACCCTTTGCGTAGTTTAGAAAGTCGAATAGTTGGTGCTGTAAACTTACTCAAGAAACAACTATTTTGTAGTGTGATGCAAACAATTTTATTGTTAGGCGGCGTGTTTGTTGCCCTTACTATTTGATGTATAAGAAGATAAGCTATACGAAAGGCGAATAAGCGGTATAATTAGTTAAATAAGTGCCTTTTTAGGAGTTTTCTTTTTATGTTGGCAAAGATTTGTTCCGCTTTATTGATAGGGTTTGCAAAAGCGCTGACGGGCGCACGTTGTGTTTGGAAAGGATGTCATCCAGAACTTAAGCAACGTATTTATTATGCGAATCACTCAAGCCATGCAGACTTTGTGCTCATTTGGGCAGCACTTCCTCCTAATTTACGCCAACAAACTAGGCCTGTAGCGGCGGCGGATTATTGGTCAAAAACAAAGCTGCACCGTTTTATGATACATCAAATGTTTCGTGGTGTTTTGGTTGATCGTGTCCGTAAAGAGGACAGTAATCCTTTAGAACCTATGTTAAATGCTTTAGAACAAGGCGATTCTTTGATTATTTTTCCTGAAGGAACTCGTAATAAAGAAGAAGAGTTACTTCCATTCAAAAGTGGACTTTATAATTTAGCCATAGCTTATCCCCATGTGGAAATTGTACCTGTCTGGCTAGATAATTTAAAAAGAGTTATGCCCAAAGGCCATGTTATTCCTTTACCTGTGCTTTGTACGCTGACTGTAGGTGAACCAATTCAAGTCGAAGAGAATGAAACTCGTCACGAGTTTTTAGACAGAGCCCGTGCGTCATTAATTACTTTAGGAAAGGGAGAGTAAATCAATGCTATCTCATGATCAAGATACGTTTTTTTTATTTTGTGGTATTGGTGCCGTTTTAGTGTTGGCTACGATTGTTGGTTTTGTTTTAAAGTTATTTCAGGGTAACACATCTGTCATTGCCAACCTAAATGCACGTATTAACGCATGGTGGT
>CAYNAM010000089.1:0-10483 GCA_964395065.1 uncultured Ventosimonas sp. | reverse complement strand
ATAAAGTTTTTGTATTTTGAGTAGAAAATGCTAACAGCACCTCCTAAATTTTCATCGCCAAGATTTGCACCTAACTCAAAATTATTGCTTTCTTCAGGTTTTAATTTAGCATTACCCAGCGTGGCATAGCCAATACCATTGTTTATATAATTCATATAAAGCTCTGTTGGGTCAGGTGCTTTAAAGCCTTGTGACCAACTGGCATAAAGGGTAGCCTTTTCGGCAATTTTCCATTGTCCAGCGAGGCTGCCTGATACTTTATGATCTTTGTTTCTTTCAGCTGTAAGGCTAGTTAATGTATTGCCTGCTTTATAAGTGTTGGTGTTTTGTGGTGTATGACGGTAGTAGTCATAACGAATCGCAGGGGTTAAGACAAACTCGCCTTGGTTAAAGCTGATTTCTTCTGCTAAATAAACTGCCCATTGTTGACCATGTGTTTTAGGCATGTCTGCTTGGTTGGTGTGTAAGTTAGTACAGGCCATATAAGCGGGAAAATTTGGATCCCAAGGGGGAGGTGCTGAAGTTAGGTTAGGGCAGTTGTCGTATCCTGTTGATTTTTGTTTGGCATTAATTTGATACCATTCGCCCCCCACCGTGATTTTTTGGTTAACAAAACCTGTTGTAAATAGTTTGCTGATACTGCCCGTCATTCCGTACATGTCTTTTTGTAGATTGTTGTTGCGCATGTAGTCGCCTTTGGGGGCAGATATGCGATAGGCTTGTTGTTTGTCTGCTTTTTCTAAGTGTTGCCAATAGAGAGTTGCATTGGCTTCATCAATTAATCCATTGTAGTCGGGTGTTAGGTATTGGTAGTTGGCAGAGATTCTTTGACGTTTAACGCTTTCTCGATTGCTATTATGGCCGATAGCGTAACTTTTTCCTTGATTGGATTTTGTATTGGTATCGTCAATTTTGGCAAAGTTTTCGCCAGTAATACCGACTTTGTGACCATTGCCTAGGTCTTGCTGTAGTTTAGCAAGAAAGTTTTGTTGTTTGCTGTCCTCAGGGTCAGGATCAGTACGGGATGTTCCATAAGAGTTGTTATGCCCTTTGTTATCGAGTTCGTGTCCTTGTCTTTTTCCCGCTTGTATTAATACAGAAGTTCCAAGGTTATTACGGGCTGCTACCGCGAGGTTGAGTCCGAAGCTATCATCACTGGAGTCGTAGTCTGTTTTAAGAATCCCACCAACATTTTTGCCTTTTTTAAGTAGATCTTCAGGGTTTAATGTAAACAGATTAACATTGCCTCCTAAGCCACCTGATGCCGGTTGTTTATCATCTACTCCCCGAACGATATCGAGTTTTGAGAGGGAGGCGAAGTCAAGGCTATCAACGCCCCCTTTTTCACCGCGGACACGGTCATTTAAATAGGGAATGCGAATACCATCAATGGTGGTTAGTACACGATTACCATCTAAGCCTCGTATATTAATACTTTGATTAACTCGATTAAAATTAACGCCAGGTTCTGCACGTTTTGCTAAGTCTTCAAAGTTTCGAATAAAGCGTTTGTCGAGTTCTTTCTTGTCGACTGTTGATGTGTTGGGGGGCGTTTCTTCTATGGTTTTTTCCATTATCTGCAATAGAGGAAGTTCTATACTCTGGTTATTTTGTAGCTTTTCTGCTGAGGCTATTGATGGAATGGTTAGGGCAATAAAGAAACTTTTTTTGAAGAATGATTTAGTATTTTTTTGCATTGGGTGTAAATCCAGTCGTTATTCTTGGTTGTGGGTCCTTACGCAATATAATTTATATTAATAATAATCTAAATGCAAATTATTATCATTTAGATTTACATCTAAAATCTTTTCATTTAAGATAGCGCTCATTAATAAATGACTTAAGGAGTTACTGTCATGCAGGCGCAGTCAATCTATGAACAATGGTGTTCATTAAAATCTCAAAACCCAAAACTAAGAGCTTTGGATATTGCTAATCAATTATCTGTTACAGAAGCACAGCTAGTGGCTAGCCGAGTGGGTACCGATGTTATCAAGCTTCAGTCAAATTGGCGTGATGTTTTGCCAGGTATTGAACGTCTAGGGAAAATAATGGCGCTGACCCGTAATGAATTTTGTGTTCATGAACGTAAAGGGCCTTATATTGATACAACCATTGGTGATAATAATGTTGGTTTAATTATTTCCCCTGATATTGACTTACGGTTTTTACTAGATTGCTGGGGAAGTGCTTTTATTGTTGAAGACAAGGTTTCTGAAGCTGTCCGTAAAGAGGGTATACTTAAGAGTATACAGTTTTTTGATAAGTACGGTGTTGCTGTGCATAAAGTTTATTTGCTTGATGAAAGTAACCAAGCAGAATGGACAGCATTTATAGAGAAGTTTAAATCCCCAGAGCAAATTAGCACATTAGATATTGAGCCAAAACCAATTGCACCAACCCCTTTGGATGATGATAAGATCGATGTGGCGAGCTTCCAAAGGGACTGGGCAGCACTAAAAGATACGCATCATTTTGCACCATTATTAAAAACGCATAAAGTAACACGTACGCAAGCACTAAGACTAGGTGGCAAAGAGTTTGCTGAGCCTTTAGCTGTTGAGTTTTTAGTTGAGGCGATTGAAAGAGCTTCAGCGGCCGCTCAAAGAGTCATGTATTTTGTAGGAAATGATGGTTGTGTACAAATTCATACAGGCGCGGTTAAAAACTTAAAATGGGTTGATGGATGGTTTAATGTATTAGACCCAGAGTTTAACTTACACTTGAAGGTTGAGGGCATTGCAGAGCTATGGCGTGTGAGAAAACCAACCACTGAAGGCATTGTGAGTAGTTTAGAAGCTTATGATGCCAAGGGAGATACCATTATTCAGTTGTATGGCCCACGTCGACAAGGTATTCCTGAGCTTAAAGCATGGAAAGAATTAGTTGAGTCATTTCCAAGCCTTGAGGCGTAGTTATGAGGAAATATTGGCTAATTTTATTATTTTCTGTTGGTATGGTGTGTTATGTCTCTGCCGAAGAGGCTCGTCCGCGCGTTGTAAGCGCGGGTGGAGCAATTACTGAGTGGATAGTTGCTTTAGGTGCGGAGAATGACTTGGTGGGGGTTGATACCACCAGTTTATACCCCGAGCGTATTAGGAAACTCCCTAAAGTAGGCTATCAACGCCAATTAAGTGCTGAAGGGGTGGCCTCGCTGAAACCAACAGTAGTTGTTGGTACACCTGAAATGGGGCCAGAGACAGTCATGAAGCAACTTAATGACTTAGGCATTCGTGTGGAAACGCTATCCAATACTGCTGACTTTAAAACAGTAGCGGATAATTTAACAATGCTTGGTAAGTTATTAAACAAGGAGGATCAAGCCAAACAGTTGTATCAATCCTATCATGCACAGTTTGATAAAGTTGATAAGATGGTGAAAAAAGCTCAAGACCAAAATAAACTACCTAAGGTTATTTTAGTAATGGGAGTGCAAGGTGGATTGCTTGCAGCGGGGCATGGAACAACGTCTGACTGGTTGATAAAGCAAGCAGGGGGGGAGAATGTGGCTTCTTTTGATGGCTATAAACCTATTTCAAGCGAAGCATTACTCGCTTTGAAGCCTGATGTAATTATTATTGCGGATAGAACTGGTCGCTTAAATGATGAAGCCATTAAGAAAATCGTTGATGCTGATCCCTCTTTAGCATTAACCAATGCTGTTAAAAATAATAAAGTGATTGGGTTAGATGCCTCATTATTGGTGGCTGGTTTAGGGCCAAGACTATCAGATGAAGCACTTAGATTAGTTACTATTTTCTATGACCTACCAAATGCTCAGACAGCATCGGTAAACTAGTCTGAATTAATTAGCTAATATACAAATCATAAACAACTCGCTACACTAATGATTCATAGTGTAGCAGTTGATTTGATTCCTTTGATTAACGATTAATGTGAGTATGATAAACAGAATTCAGCCAAAGTTTCTTTTTATAGGCCTGCTTGTATTATTGATACTGGCATTTGCGTTATCTTTAAGTATAGGCGCTGTTCCAATTCCCTTTAACCAGTTGGGAAAGGCACTTTTAAGCCCACAAAGCCAAGAAGGATTAATCATTTGGCAAATACGAATTCCTAGAACGTTACTTGGCTGTATTGCAGGGGCTGTGTTAGCGATTTGTGGCGTTGCTATGCAAGGGTTATTTCGAAACCCTTTAGCTGATCCTGGTTTGATCGGTGTTTCGAGTGGTGCTTCTCTTGGCGCTGGGATTGCTATTGTTTTTAGTAGCCAGTTGGCTTTTTTTCCTATAATCGCCCCTTATTTACTATCCATCAGTGCTTTTATTGGCGGTTTGATTGTGACATGGCTTGTTTATCGGTTAGGTCAGCGTCGAGGTACGACTGATGTGGCTACGATGCTATTGGCGGGTATTGCCATCACAGCCTTAGCTGGGGCTGGTATTGGTTTGCTGATGCACTTGGCAGATGACACCATGTTAAGAAAGCTCACCTTTTGGAATATGGGTAGTTTAAATGGTGCAATGTACAGTACCATATGGCCATTATTGATCGTTACCATCGCCATTTGTATTTTTTTACCTCTGCGAGCCGATGGCTTAAATGCGTTATTGCTAGGCGAATCAGAAGCACGTCATTTAGGTATTCCTGTAGAGCGTTTAAAGATTGAATTAGTCGTCTGTACAGCATTAGGCACAGGAGCGGCAGTAGCAGCAACGGGGCTAATTGGTTTTGTAGGGCTTGTTGTGCCGCATTTAATCCGTCTTTTAATAGGGCCTAACCACCGTTTTTTATTACCTGCATCCGCTATCGCGGGGGCTTGTCTACTCGTCTTATCTGACATCGTTGCACGTGTTGTTTTTGCACCGGCTGAATTACAAATTGGTATTGTCACTGCCTTTTTAGGTGCTCCGTTCTTTTTATACCTACTGGTTCGTAGGAGATACTAATGCTTAATGTAACAGATATCAGCATAACACGTGGTAATAAGCAGATTATTGAGCAAGTAAGTTTTGCATTGCCCTCAGGCACAGTGATGGGGGTATTAGGCACTAATGGAGCAGGTAAGAGTACTTTATTAGCAGGGATTAGTGGAGAAATTCCAACACGCACTGGTAAGGTAGCCCTCAATGGACGCTCATTAAATGAATGGCCTGCTATTGAGCGTGCTAAACAGATGGCAGTACTACCGCAGAGTGCCCAGTTAAACTTTGCCTTTACGGTGTCAGAAGTAGTTGCTTTCGGTAGGCTGCCACATAAAACAGGTGCTCAAAAAGATCGTGAAATTATTGAGACAGTGCTGGCATTAACTGATACACAATACCTAGCTCAGCGGAACTATTTAGAGCTCTCAGGTGGTGAGCGACAAAGGGTACATTTATCAAGAATTTTAGCACAGTTGTGGCCAATTACCGATCAATCTGTTTTGTTACTTGATGAACCAACCTCTATGTTGGACCCTTTGCATCAGCATACACTATTAAAAATTGTGAGACAGTGTGCGAGTGAAGGCGCTGCTGTGGTAATCATTTTACATGATTTAAACTTAGCCGCACGATATTGTGACCGTATCTTATTATTGGATGATGGAAAGGTTTATGTTGATGACGCTCCTTGTCATGCCTTAACAACCTCAAGCATTGAGCATATCTTTGGTCTGCCTGTTAGCATCAGTTATCATCCAACATTAGGTTGCCCGTTGATTATTCCAGACTAGGCAAATAATTAGTGATTGTTTAAACGCAATTGACAGCACACGGTGCAATGATATTTCCTATTCATTAAGTATTGGCTTACAATAATGATAATTAATCTAATCAGATTAACTCTTATAGAGGGTTGTCAGAACTAATGCCAAAATTAACAAAAACTCAAGACTTACAAAAGCTAATCAAAAAAGCTAAGCAAGGTAATGCAAAGAAACAGTTTGAGTTAGGTTTTATGTATGATACGGGGCAGGGAGTTAAGCAAAACTATCTTGAGGCTTTTAAGTGGTATAAATTGGCATCAGAACGTGGTGTTTCAAGAGCACAATCGAACTTAGGTATTCTGTATCTCAAAGGAGACGGGGTTAAGCAGAATCGGGTTAAAGCAATTAAATGGTTAAAGCGTGCTGCAAAAAAAGCAGATATAAAAGCCCAATACAATTTAGGGTTAGCTTATGAGCTGGGTGAGGGCGTTAAACAAAATATAATTAAGGCGATTAAGTGGTACAAACGGTCTGCTAAACAGGGTTATGCTGATGCACAATATAACTTGGCATTAATTTATGATTTTGGGAAAGGAATTACTAAAAATTATAAAGACGCTTTCAAATGGTATCAACGTGCCGCAGAGCAAGGTGATGCAGAGGCGCAGTATCGCCTAGGTTTGATGTATTTTGATGGTGAAGGAGTAAAGAAAGACCTAGCCATGGCTATTCACTGGTATGTAAAAGCAGCTAAGCAAGGACATGTCAGTGCTCAGTATAATTTAGGTGTGATGTACCGAGACGGCAAGGGTGTCAAAAGAAATTACGCTAAAGCCATTAAATATTATAAACAAGCAGCAGCTCAATTAGATGCAGAAGCTCAACTTTGCTTAGGTTTTATGTATGCTTACGGTTTGGGTGTAAAAAGAGATTATAGGACAGCCATAAAATGGTACAAATTATCTGCTCAGCAAGGTAATGTAATGGCGTTAACGAACTTAGGGATAATGTATGAGTATGGGCAGGGCTTTAAAAAAGAACTAATTAAGGCGGTTAAATACTATAGACAAGCGGCTAAACTTGGGCATCCACGAGCACAATTTAATTTAGGTGTGATGTATGATAATGGCACGGGGATAAAGCAGGATCTGGCAAAAGCCTTTAAGTGGTACCACCGTGCGGCTAAACAAAAAGAGATTGATGCACAATACAATCTAGGTATCATGTATCGAGATGGTGAGGGTACAAAACAAAATTATACTAAAGCTATCAAGTGGTTTCGTCTAGCCGCTCATCAAGGAAGTTCAGCAGCTCAATCTAGTTTGGAAGAGCTGTTTTCTAAAAAATTGCCTATAAAAAAATATAAGAAATGTCAAAAAAAGGTATAAGTTTTTTGTATTTATGCTATCGGTAGGGCAAACATAGTTTAATGGTAAGCATCTTGTGGTTTTATTATTAAACCATGCATCTCATAACTGCAATAAAGAATAGAGCATTTTTATACTTTTTTTATACCTTACGAAATTAAATTTACACTTTTTTTATATCCATTTCTTTATGCTGACTCAGTAAAAATTATTTTAGTGAGTCTTCTTGTATGTCTATTTTATTAGGAATAGCGTTGCTATTGGCGATTAGCTTACTGGGTTATTTGATTTATGTTCTCTATAACGCGGAGGACTTTTAAATGACAACACAGTCAATTATATTAATTGTTTTATTATTAGCCGCTTTAACAGCACTGGCTTATCCCTTAGGGAAATACCTCGCTTATATTGCTGTATCTAAAAATAAAGTTAAGGTTGTTGGTTGTTTTGAAAACTTTATTTATAAAGTTTCAGGGGTAAACAACCAAGAGATGAACTGGAAGCAGTATGCACTCAGTGTGGTTATATTTAATGTATTAGGTATTGTGGTATTAGTTCTTTTACAGTTACTACAATCTTATTTATTACTTAATCAAAATCAGGCGGTTACACCTAACCTAGATTTAGCCATTAATACAGCAGTTAGTTTTGTGACAAATACAAACTGGCAAGCATACAGTGGTGAGTCAGGGGTTAGTTACCTTGTACAAATGCTTGGGCTAACAGTTCAGAACTTTTTATCTGCGGCCACAGGGATTGCTGTAGTTTTTGCCGTGATAAGAGGGCTTAGTAGTTATAGTCAAACAGCTCATAGTCTAGGTAACTTTTGGGTAGATATTACCCGTATTACACTTTATGTATTATTACCGTTATCGATCATCGTGAGCCTTATTTTTATGAGCCAAGGGGTGATTCAGAATTTTTTACCCCCTATAGAAATTAATACACTGGAGGGTAGCACGCAAGTCATTGCTATGGGGCCAAATGCGTCTCAAGAAGCCATTAAGTTAATTGGTACTAATGGCGGTGGTTTCTTTAATGCTAACTCTTCACACCCATTTTCAAACCCTAATGCATTAACTAATTTTATTCAAATGTTATGCATCTTTTTAGTCCCTGCTTCATTATGCGTTGCTTTCGGTCATCTTGTCGGTGACAAGAAACAAGGTTGGGCGATTTATATTGCCATGGTTATTTTGTTTATCATTTTTGCGAGTAGTTTGATGGCGTTGGAGCAACAGGTAAATCCTGTTTGGCAAAGTACATCATTTGACACGGCATCATCAACCATACAAACAGGCAGTAATATGGAGGGCAAAGAATCACGTTTTGGTATCTCTGGTTCTACGCTATTCTCAGCGGTGACAACAGCCGCTTCTTGTGGTGCTGTTAATAATATGCATGACTCGCTAATGCCATTAAGTGGTGGTGCTGCGATGTTATTGATGCAATTAGGCGAAGTTGTGTTAGGTGGCGTTGGGTCAGGTCTTTATGGCATGTTGATCTTTGTTATTCTGACTGTCTTTATTGCAGGGTTAATGATCGGGCGCTCCCCCGAGTATTTGGGCAAGAAAATTGAACCAAAAGAAATGAAGCTGATTGCGCTAGCAATGTTAGCAAGCTCTTTTATTATACTCATATGCACAACAATCAGTACGCTTATTCCTCAAGGTGTTGTAGGCATCTCCAATCCTGGCGCACACGGTTTTTCACAAGTGCTCTATGCTTTTAGCTCGGCGGCTAATAATAATGGCAGTGCGTTTGCAGGCTTATCAGCGAACACGCCGTTTTATAATTATTTATTGGCGTTGGCAATGTTTGCAGGCCGTTTTGGTGTCATTATCCCTATGTTAGCCATTGCCGGTGCTTTCGCAATGAAAAAGCGTATTCCTTTTAATGACAATATGCTTCCTACCCATTCTCCACTATTTATAGGATTACTCATTTGTATTGTACTCATTATCGGTGCTCTTACTTACGTTCCTACGTTGGTATTAGGTCCCATTGTTGAACATGTACAACTTATGACGAAATAGATAGGCACTCCATTATGTTAAAAGCAAATAAGTTATTAAGTAGCCAATCACTTAAATTGGCGTTGAAAGATACTTTTTTAAAGTTAAATCCGTTGGTACAACTGCATAACCCTGTTATGTTTATTGTTTATATTTGTAGTGTGTTTAGTGTTGTACTCAGTATTCATGCAATGGTAACAGGTGCTGAACAAACCTCTTTTATTATCACCATTACTTTGTGGTTATGGTTTACATTGCTTTTTGCTAATTTTGCTGAAGCCATTGCCGAAGGACAAAGTAAAGCGCAAGCAGATGCATTAAAAGGTTTAAAACAAACAACCGAGGCGACTCGTTTGTCTGAACCTCATTTAGAGGCTAGCCGTGAAACTATTATATCCAGCGAGTTAAAACAAGGTGATATTATTCTCGTTAATGCAGGGGAAATCATTCCAGCAGACGGTGAAGTACTTGAAGGTGTCGCCTCTGTCGATGAGTCTGCCATCACGGGTGAGTCAGCCCCCGTTATTCGTGAGTCAGGTGGGGATTTTTGTTCTGTAACAGGTGGAACACGTGTTATCTCTGATTATTTGATTATTAAAGTGATGGCTAACCCCGGTGAGTCATTTCTAGATAAAATGATCAGCATGGTTGAGGGCGCGGAACGCCAAAAAACACCCAATGAAATAGCACTCACGATATTGCTCGTAACATTAACAATGATTTTCTTACTTGTGATTGTGGTGTTGTACCCATTTACCACTTTTGCAGTTGAGCATGCGGGTGCAAGTAACACCATTACATTAACGGCACTGATTGCTTTGTTGGTGTGTTTAATTCCTACAACCATTGGTGGGTTATTGTCTGCCATTGGTGTGGCAGGGATGAGCCGCATGATGAAAAAAAATGTGATTGCTACCTCGGGCCGTGCAGTAGAAACAGCCGGTAATATAGATGTTTTGTTACTTGATAAAACAGGGACTATTACCTTTGGGAATCGTCAAGCTTCTGATTTTTATCCTGCACCTAACTATCAACTAACCGATATTGCACAACAAGCGTTATTGTCTTCATTGGCAGATGAAACACCTGAGGGACGTAGTATTGTTGTATTAGCCAAAGAAATTTTAAATCAACATCATGTGGATACTGCATCTATTGAAAATGGGCAGGCTAACTACACGCCGATTGCTTTTACTGCTCAAACGCGCATGAGTGGTGTTGATATTTCAACAGACAAAGGCATTAATTCACTCCGTAAAGGGGCAGCTAATACGGTTAAAGTCTTTGTTGAGGAGCAGGGTGGTAAGTTCCCACAAGCTATTACTCAGCAAGTCAATAAAATAGCAACTGAAGGAGCTACGCCGCTTGTTGTAGCACTAAATAATCAAGTTATCGGTTGTATTGCCTTAAGGGATATTGTTAAACCCAATATCAGAGAGCGTTTTGACGAG
>CAYNAM010000088.1:0-10655 GCA_964395065.1 uncultured Ventosimonas sp. | reverse complement strand
CCATAAATAAATGCTCCTGCACGATCACCTGTGAAATCAGGATTCATTGAAGTATAGAGCGCATCGATACTTTTTTTGCTATTTAAGCCAGGGAAGGACTGATCATTTTCAATGATATCAAACACTAGCTTTCTGGCATTCTCAAGAGAGGCGGATGTTTTTCGCCATTCGCGAGGGTTGCGTTTATAAAGCTTTTCAAGCAGGTTATATAAGCTGTGCAGATTATTGCGCATTGCAATAGTTGTTACACGATTTGCATCGGTTTGTAGTAGCTCTCCTGCTCCCATATTGCTATGATTAGTGATAAGTTCTTCACGTTTTAAATCGGCATCACTAAAATTAGTTTGGCAGCCAACTAGAAAAGATAAACTATAAGCAATAGAGATAAAAACAATCTTTTTTAACTGATAATACATTGAGTAACTTAATTCATTTAATATAAATCTTCTGTGATTATAAACAGATACAGTTACTTTTTTAAAGCCATTATTAAAAAATATGAAAATATCCTGTTATTGTCATAATACTGTCATAAAACTCTGTCATGCTATTTTAAAATTACTTATTGAGGTAGAGGTAGTAGATATTATGAAAATAGTTGCGTGTTTGAAAGTTTTGGGGTTAGCTTCTTTGTTGGTGAGTTTACCTTCTGTCGCCAAAGATATGACAGGTGCTGGCGCCTCTTTTCCTGCACCTATCTACTCAAAGTGGGCTGATACCTATCATAAAGAGACTGGAAATCGAGTGAATTATCAGTCTATCGGGTCGAGTGCGGGTGTAAAACAGATCATTGCAAAAACTGTTGACTTTGGAGCGTCTGATGCACCATTATCTGATGAGGAGTTGGCAAAAGAAGGTCTTGTTCAGTTCCCTACCGTAATTGGTGGTGTTGTTCCTGTTGTGAATATTAAAGGTGTTCAACAAGGCCAGTTAAAGTTAACAGGGGATGTCTTAGCTGATATTTATTTGGGTAAAATTACCCATTGGGATGATGAGGCAATAAAAAAATTAAACCCCACATTAAATTTACCTAAAGCAAAGATTACAGTTGTTCGTCGTGCTGATGGTTCAGGTACAAGTTTCGTTTTTACTTCTTATTTGGCTAAAGTCAGTGATGACTGGAAGAAAAATGTGGGAGCAGGCGCTGCTGTTAAATGGCCTGTGGGCGTAGGTGGCAAGGGAAATGAGGGTGTTTCTACTTATGTTATGCGTTTGCCTAATTCTATAGGGTTTGTTGAGTATGCCTATGCTAAGCAAAATAATATGAGTTATGTAGCATTACAAAACGCGGCAGGTAATTTTATTACGCCTAATGATGAGAGTTTTAAAGCAGCTGCTGAAGGAATAGATTGGGAGAAAACATTTGCTCAAGACATGACCAATGCAAAAGGTGCTAATGCATGGCCATTATCGACAGCGACATATATTTTAGTGTACCAAAAACCAGAAGATGTTAGTGGGATTGAAGCAACTTTAACATTCTTTAATTGGGCTTTTGAGAAAGGTGATGAAGAGGCTATTGCATTAGATTATGTGCCTTTCCCTGCAAGTGTCAAGAAAACGATTCGTCAAAGTTGGTCAAAAGTGGTGGATGCTAAAACAAACAAAGCCATTAATTATTAATTAGCTTGTGTATTAAGGAGATTGATAATACATATGCGAACTACCCTTAATAGAAAGCATTCCCGTTATGGGGATGCTGTTTTTGCAGGTTTATTTCGTGGTGCCACCGTTTTAACATTGGTTATGTTAGCAGGCATCATTATTTCTCTTATTATTGGCGCTTGGCCAGCATTTAAAGAGTTTGGGTTTAGTTTTCTTTGGACTAATGAGTGGGATCCTATACAAAATAAGTACGGTGCCTTAGTCATGATTTATGGCACGATAGCTACCTCAGCTATCGCGCTAATTATAGCAGTCCCTGTTAGTTTTGGAATTGCTGTGTTTTTAACAGAACTAGCGCCTAATTGGTTAAAAAAACCACTAGGTACTGCTATTGAATTATTAGCAGCGATTCCCTCGATTGTGTATGGTATGTGGGGGCTTTTAGTGTTTGGCCCTTTATTGGCTGAGTATGTACAGATACCATTGCAGTCCTTACTGGAAGGAGTCCCATATCTTGGGGCGCTTGTTTCGGGGTATCCTGTTGGAATAGGTATTTTCCCTGCTGGAATTATTCTGGCTATTATGATTATTCCATTTATTGCCTCTGTTATGCGCGATGTTTTTGAAATAACGCCCCCCTTATTAAAAGAGTCTGCTTATGGTTTAGGCTCTACTACATGGGAAGTTATTTGGAACATTATATTCCCTTATACAAAAGCGGGGGTTGTTGGTGGTATTATGTTGGGGCTAGGTCGAGCACTAGGTGAAACCATGGCTGTAACTTTTATGATTGGTAATATGAATCAGCTTGAATCTGCTTCATTATTTGAAGCGGCAAATAGTATTACTTCTGTTTTGGCTAATGAGTTTGCTGAGGCGAGTCCAGGGCTTCACCAGTCATCATTAGTTTATTTAGGTTTGATTTTATTCTTTATTACTTTCTTAGTATTGTCATGTTCTAAGTTATTTTTGATGAAGTTGCAAAAAAATGAGGGAGGGCGCTCATGAGTTATTTTAGCTCTCCAAAAGTAGCACGCCATCGCTATCGTAAATTTAAAAATACTGTGGCATTAACGTTATCGTTATTAGCCATGGTGTTTGGTTTGTTTTGGCTAGCATGGATTTTATTTGAAACGATCTACTTGGGGCTTGGAGGTATTGGATTAGCTGTTTTTACTGAAATGACCCCGCCACCTAATGCTGAGATGGGCGGTTTAGCCAATGCTATTTGGGGTTCGGTATTGATGGTGTTCATGGCAACGATCATTGGCACACCGATTGGAATTATGACGGGGGTCTATTTGTGCGAGTATGGCGGTAAAGGGCCCCTTTCTAATATTACTCGTTTTATTAATGATATTTTGTTGTCAGCCCCTTCTATTATCATTGGCTTGTTTGTTTACTCATTAATTGTCTTACCATTTAAAGGGTTTTCTGGGTGGGCTGGTATTGTGGCACTGGCTTTAATTGTTATTCCTGTTGTTGTTAGAACTACAGAGAATATGTTAGCACTTATTCCCAACTCATTACGAGAAGCTGCTTATGCTCTGGGTGCTCCTAAATGGAAAGTTGTTTTAATGGTTACGCTTAGAGCAGCGCAAGCAGGTATTTTAACGGGTATTTTGTTGGCAATCGCACGTATTGCAGGTGAAACAGCCCCCTTGCTCTTTACAGCACTTTCAAATCAGTTCTGGACTAGTGATTTATCACAGCCAATGGCGAGTCTACCTGTGACCATCTTCAAGTTTGCGATGAGTCCTTTTGAAAATTGGCAGAAACTTGCTTGGGCTGGTGTATTTATTATTACGTTTGGTATTTTAATACTCAATATCACTGCACGTTTATTATTAAAGAAAAAAGGTTAATTGTAGATGCTCGATAAAGTACAAAGCACTCCCCCCAAAGCAAAACTTTCTATTCGTAATTTAAATTTTTATTATGGGCAGTTTAATGCATTAAAAAATATTAATTTAGATATTGCAGAAAATAAGGTTACTGCATTTATTGGGCCATCTGGATGCGGAAAATCAACCTTATTACGTACGCTTAATCGAATGTTTGAGCTGTATCCTGAACAACGTGCTGAAGGTGAAATTTTAATTGATGGTGAGAATATTTTAACCAGCAAAGAAGATGTCGCACTGATTAGAGCGCGTATTGGTATGGTGTTTCAGAAACCAACGCCTTTTCCTATGTCTATTTATAATAATATTGCCTTTGGCGTTAAGCTTTTTGAAAAGTTGTCGAATGCTGAAATGGATGACCGCATAGAGTGGGCTTTAAATAAAGCAGCTTTGTGGACAGAAGTTAAAGATAAACTACACCAAAATGGTTCTAGTCTATCAGGCGGTCAACAGCAAAGACTTTGTATTGCAAGAGGGATTGCGATTAAACCTGAAGTGTTATTACTTGATGAACCTTGCTCTGCATTAGATCCAATTTCAACTGGTAAAATTGAAGAGTTAATTCATGAATTAAAACAAGATTACACTGTGGCAATTGTAACTCATAATATGCAACAAGCTGCACGGTGCTCTGACTATACCGCATATATGTATTTAGGGCAGTTAGTGGAAGTAGGAGAGACAGAGCAACTTTTCTTAAAGCCTCAGCGTCAAGAGACAGAAGATTATATAACAGGCCGTTTTGGCTAGTAGGTAGGCAATATAATATGACAAATAAACACCTTTCGAGCCAATTCAGTGCTGAATTAAACAGTATTTCTACCCAAATTATGGAAATGGGTGGACTTGTTGAGTCTCAAATGAGTTTGGCGATTAATGCGCTAACGAATTTTGATATAGAAATTGTGAGTAAAGTTATTGATTTAGAAGGAAGAGTTAACGCAATGGAAGTTGAGATTGATAAAAACTTGATTTCCATGATTGCTCGTCGACAACCCACTGCACGTGATTTGCGCTTATTAATGGCAATTTCTAAAACAACTAATAATTTAGAGCGTACAGGGGATGAAGCTACAAAAATAGCCCGGATGGTTAAGTCCATTATTGAACAGGGAATTTCTAAAAATCTTATGGGAGCAGAATTACGGTTTATGTCTAATTTAGCATTGGACTTATTGCATAAAGCGCTAGATGCCTTTGCCAGATTGGACGTTGAGGCTGCTATTTATATTCTACGAAGTGATAATGAAATAGATTTAGAGTTCGGTGGTTTTATCCGTAAATTAATTACCTATATGATGGAAGACCCGAGAACCATATCACCTAGTTTAGATTTATTGTTCGTTGCAAAAGCGTTAGAGCGTATTGGTGACCATGCAAAAAATATAGCAGAGCTTATTATTTACATTGTAAAAGGCGAAGATGTCAGGCATGCTTCATTGGAGGAGGTAGAGTCGATTACAAAAAATGATGGAGAGTGATAATGACAAGAGTCTTAATTGTTGAAGATGAACCGGCCATTGCAGAGCTATTGGCCATTAATTTAAAACATGCGGGTTTTGATTATGTCATCGTTGATAATGCAGATGATGCAAGACAAGAAGTTGATAATATATTGCCTGATTTAGTATTACTGGATTGGATGCTTCCAGGGCAGAGTGGTATTACTCTTGCTAAAGGTTGGCGTGCCAATGAGCGAACAAGACAAATTCCAATTATTATGCTTACAGCACGAAGCGAGGAAACAGATAAGGTACAAGGACTGGATTCGGGGGCTGATGATTATGTGGTAAAGCCTTTTTCAACCCAGGAGTTATTGGCACGTATACGCGCATTGTTGCGACGCAAATTACCTGAGGCTAGTCAAGAAAGTGTGTCATTAGTAGGGTTGACGTTGGATCCTGAACGTTGGCAGATTAGTTATGCAGGCGTAGAGGTTAAGCTAGGCCCTACTGAGTTTAAGTTACTTAATTATTTGATGCGCTACCCGAATCGGGTACACAGTAGATCTCAATTACTCGATAAAGTATGGGGACAGCATGTATTTATTGAGGAGCGATCAGTGGATGTGCATATTAAGCGTCTACGTGAGGGGTTAGCATCAGTACAGGCTGATTGTTTGGTTGAGACTGTAAGGGGAGTTGGATATCGCTTTAATGCAAGTAAGAGTGAGTGATTATAAAAAATACCTTAAATCCATAAAATTTAGTTGACGGAGAAAGCCATTGATATACTCCCTTATTATTGTTATTTGTATTGGTGTTTTCATTGTAGCTTGGGGTTTGTTTGCAAAAAAACAATACGAGCAACTTATTTTATGGTTAAGACGTGATGCAACCAAAGAAGAAAAGCCTCATTTAACAGGTAAGTGGAGAGAAATAGCAGATTATATTGAGCGCTTATTAAAACAGCGCAATCAAGAAAATCAGCATACGATAGATCAACTAAATAAGCTATTAGGTGCTATTCAAGTATCACCTAATGGAGTTTTATTGCTGGATAAAGAGCATAAAATTGAATGGTGTAATGACACAGCGGCAAAACTTTTTCATCTAGATCGAGAGTTTGACAAACAACAATATATTACTAATTTGATCAGAATGCCTGAGTTTGTTGGCTATATAGAAAATCAACAATATGAGAAGCCATTGAAGTTAACCCATGGGGCAGATGAGCAAAAGCTAATGTTACAGTTACATCCCTATGACGAGGGGCGACTACTGTTGCTGGTTAATGATATTACACAAATAGAACGTATTGAAAAAATGCGTCGTAACTTTGTAGCTGATGTTTCTCATGAGATTAGGACACCATTGGCTGTATTAAACGGGTTTATTGAGACAATGCAAAACTTACCTCTTTCTGAGGAAGAGCGAACACGTTATTTAGATTTAATGTATCAGCAAGGCCGCCGTATGCAGTCATTAGTAAGTGATTTGTTAACGCTGGCGCGATTAGAAGACAGTACATCACCACCCTTGGATCAATGGATTGCTAGCGATGCAATTTTAGATCATACAAAAAATACAGTACAAGAGCTTTCGGCAGGGCATCATCGTATTACTATTCATGCTGATACTCATGCAATGATTGCAGGTAATGAGTCTGAGTTAATTAGTGCCGTTGCTAATATAGCAGTGAATGCTGTGCGTTATACAAAAGAGGGTGGCTCTATAGAAATTAGTTTTTTATTGATCGATGGCGAGGGTGTTTTTCGAGTTAAAGATACTGGGCAAGGTATTCCTGCTCAACATATTAAGAACTTAACACAACGCTTTTATCGAATTGACAAAAGTCGCTCACGTGAAACAGGAGGTACGGGATTGGGGTTGTCAATTGTAAAGCACGTATTATCAAGACATGGTGGCTATTTGGATATTGAAAGCGTTGAGGGAAAAGGCTCTACATTTAGCCTATTTTTTCCTTCTCAGCGCATAAAGAATATCAATTAATAGCCGTCGTATTTTCTTGAATAATATTGTCTATAATTTGATTAACCTGATTTAAATTTATAACTGTTGCATTACTTTGAAAAGCAGGGGTTGTCCGTTTTTTGACCTCTAATCTTTTACCATTCATATTTTTAACATCGACCGTTACATTCATCGACAAACCAATCATCAGTGGATATTTTTTCAGTTGCTCACTCTCTAGACGGATACGAACGGGAAGCCGTTGTACGATTTTAATCCAGTTTCCTGTAGCATTTTGTGCAGGTAATAGTGAAAAAGCACTACCCGTACCCATATTTAATCCTTCTACTGAACCTTTAAATACAATGTCGTCACCATAGAGATCACTCGTTATTTTAACAGTTTGACCGATGCGGATATTATTTAATTGTGTTTCTTTAAAGTTGGCATCAATCCACATAGGGGTTGTTGGAACAATTACCATTAATGGAGTTGTAGAGTCAACCTGTGACCCTACTTGAACACTTCGTCTTGCCACGTATCCATCCATCGGTGTGCGGATCACTGTACGTTGCAAATTAATCCATGCATTTCTAACATTATCAGCTGCAACAAGAATAGAGGGTTGCTTAGTAAGCTCTGTATTTAAAAGAAGCACTTGGTTACTTTTGAGTTTTTGCTCTGCAACGGCCAGCGCAGATTTTGCAATTTCAACTGATTCCTTAGCATGTTGCAATGTTTCTTGAGAAACGGCTCCATTGCTGCCTAATGCAATCCTTCGCTGATAGTCTCTTTTAGCCCTTGTAAGTGCGATTTTTTGCTCTTCAATGGCGGCTTTATAACCAATGTTTTCTTGATAAATAGTTTGAATTTTTCTGACGGCTTCAGCTAATTGATGCTTTGCATTTTCAAAAGCTAATTTAGTATCAGTATTATCCAATTCAACAACAATATCTCCTGCATGGACAATATCGGTGTTTTCAAAAAAAATTTTGGTGACGTTGCCACGTACTTGCGCCACGATAGGTATTTGTAATCCTTTTACATAAGCATCATCAGTGTAGACTTGATAACGTAGCACTAAGAACCAATAAGCACCATAACCGATAAATAATAGTAGAAAGATAGCAGTTGCTAGTAGCATAAAGAATCTTTTTTTAGGGTTATGTTTTTTTTCGGTATCTAGTTGATTAATTGTTGATGTTGTTGTATTACTTAAGTTGTCAGTACTCATCGTGAACTCTTTACTGTTTTGTCTTTGATTAATTTTTGTGAGATGGTTTAGCAAGCCAAATCATCATGATTAACAAAATAAAAGTGCAACCACTTAACCAAAATATATCATTAGCAGACATAATTAACGATTGAGCAGTAATCTGCTGGTTAAGATAGGATGCGATTTGTTGTAAGTTGAATCCCATATGTTCTAATGTTTGATAAGTTAAAGTACTTTCAGGATTATAAAGATTGATATTCTCAACTAACTGGCTGTGATGTAATGCGGCATTATTACTCCACATGGTGGTTGTAATAGAGGTTCCTACAGAGCCAGCCAGTGTTCTGAAGAAGTTTGATAAGCTTGTGGCAGAAGCTAGTTTGTTTTCAGGTAGTCCAGTCAGTGTCAATGTTGTTAGAGGCATCAAGAAGCAAGCAACGGCAAAGCCTTGAATGAATTGAGGCCAGACAACTTGTGCTAGTCCCATATCGGGGGTGTAAGTAAACGCACGCCAGAAAAAGCAAATGGCATAAAAGACGAAGCTTGTTGTAATGACAAAGCGAATATCAATGTTGTTCGATAATTTAGCTAAGGGCGCAGAAATAAGAATGGGAATAATGCCAATAGGAGCTAAAGCAATACCAGCCCAGAGTGCCGTATAGCCATAAACTTCTTGTAAAAGTTGTGGAATGAGTACAATCGCTCCAAAATAGGTCATATAGGCTAAACTGACTGAAACAGTCCCAATCGTAAAGTTACGGGATTTAAATAGAGAAAAATCAACTGTTGGGTTTGGGCTAAAAAGTTCACCAATAACAAGATAAGTCAATGATACGATAGAGATGATTGCTAAAATGATAATTTGCTTAGAGGCAAGCCAACCCAGTTGATTTCCCTTATCTAGCATAATCTGTAAGCAACCGACACCAATAGTTAGTAACCCTAGGCTAATAAAATTAAAGGATATTGCTTGTGGTTTAGTTTCTAGGCGTTTTAATAGGGGGATGCCAATAATGACAATGGCAATGCCCAATGGAATGTTGATGAAGAAAATCCAAGACCATGTGTAGTTATAGCAAATATAGCCGCCTAAAATAGGACCTACCACGGGAGCTAAAATAACAGTCATTGACCAAAAGGCCATGGCCATATTCTTCATTATGGGCGGATAACTTTTTAATAAAAGACTTTGAGATAATGGAATGACTGGCCCAGCAACAGCACCTTGTAATACTCTGAAAAAAATTAATGTTCCAATGCTGTTAGATATACCGGCTAAAAAAGAAAATAGGGTAAAAAGAGCGGTTGAAATAAGTAATAACCTTACTTCGCCTACTTTTTTTGCAAGAAAACCCGATGCGGCAATAGAAACTGCATTAGATGCCCCAAACCCTGTAATTACCCAAGTACCCACGGTACTGGATACTCCAAGATCACCTGAAATAGTTGGAACTGCAACATTGGCAATGGTTGAGTCTAACACTTGCATAAACGTAGCAACGGCTAATACGATTGTAACAAGTACTAACTCAGCCCTTGTATACTTTTGACTAATACTCACGTCTACTCCTCGACTTCATAGGCGGGTAGTGTAAAAGAAATGAGTTATTCATAAAATATAGACACAGGTCTAATGACTAAAAGTCTATAAAATTCGAAAACTAACAGGTGAGTTTCCTGTTAGTTATGTCGGGATATGCTATAAATGAGGAATAGTGCTTTTGATAAGAATATCTTGATTGACCTGATTAATATCGGTTAAACCGCAAAATGCCATGGTTAAATCAAGTTCATTGCGAATAATGTCAAGCGCTTTGGTGACGCCTGTTTCTCCCATGGCACCTAAACCATAAAGATACGCCCGGCCGATAAGAGTGCCTTGTGCTCCTAAAGCAATTGCTTTTAACACGTCTTGCCCTGAGCGTATTCCGCTATCTAACCATACTTCGGTGGTTGATTCTTTTAGCGCTTCCACAATCGAGGGTAACACTTGAATACTTGAGCATGCACCATCTAATTGCCGCCCTCCATGATTACTGACGATAATAGCATCAGCACCTGAGTTAGCAGCTATTTTTGCATCTTCGGCATCTAAAATGCCTTTCACAATGAGTTTACCGCCCCATGCTTTCTTAATCCATTCAAGATCATTCCAGTCAAGGGTTGGATCAAATTGTTTACTGGTCCATGAAAAGAGAGAGCTTGGATCATCAATTCCTTTGACATGGCCTACAATATTACCAAATGAACGACGTTTGGTTTTTAACATTTTCCAACACCAGGCTTGTTTAGTAAGTAGGTTGATCCAATTTTGAAGTGTAGGTTTGGGCGGAACGGATAGGCCATTTTTTAAGTCTTTGTGACGTTGACCAATAATTTGTAAGTCCAGCGTTACGGTGAGTGCATCGCAACCTGCTGCTTTTACCCTCTCGATGAGGCTTAACATAAATTCTCTATCACGCATAACATAGAGTTGAAACCAAAAAGGCTTAGCAACATGCTCTGCAAGGTCTTCTA
>CAYNAM010000087.1:0-10903 GCA_964395065.1 uncultured Ventosimonas sp. | reverse complement strand
GTACCATTTGCACCTAATAAACCGATTCGATCTCCACGCTGTATAAGAATAGAAAAATCTTTAACCTGCGGCTTTTCGCCATAAGAAAAACTTATATTGTCAGCTAAAATAACCTGTTTACCTGATTTTTCTGCGCCATCAAGTTGGAAAGTAGCACGCCCCTGAACATCTCGACGCTCAGAACGTTCTTTGCGCAAGGCTTTTAGTGCCCTTACGCGCCCTTCGTTACGTGTACGTCTTGCTTTAATCCCTTGTCGAATCCAAACTTCTTCTTGAGCTAGTTTTTTATCAAAAAGGGCATTTGCTGTTTCTTCTGCTGCTAACTGCTGTTCTTTATGCACTAAAAAGCTTGCATAATCACCTTTCCAATCGATTAAGTGACCACGGTCTAACTCTAAGATACGCGTCGCTAAATGCTGTAAAAAACTACGGTCATGGGTAATGAATAAAATAGCCCCTTTAAAATCCAGTAGTGCATTTTCTAGCCAATTGATCGCGCCGATATCCAAATGGTTCGTTGGTTCATCCAATAACAACAAATCAGGTTCAGCTACTAAGGCCTGAGCTAACAATACACGTCGACGCCAACCACCTGATAGGTCTGATAGCTTTTTATCAGCAGGTAACTGTAACCGTGTTAATGTTGCTTCAACCAACTGCTGTAAACGCCAACCATCTTTCGCCTCTAACTCTTGCTGCACCGTCATGAGCTGCTGTAAATCATCGTCCGTCACAATATTTTGACTTAAATGATGATAACGTGCTAACAACTCACCCACTCCAGAAAGACCATCCGCTACAACATCAAATACAATACGGTTATCTGCTTTAGGCAGCTCCTGAGGCAGCTCACCTATTTTTAATGCGGGCGCTCGCCAAATTTCACCATCATCCGGAAAGCTGGCACCCTTTACCAAACTCAATAGGCTTGATTTACCCGTACCGTTACGGCCAATAATACAAACTCGCTCCCCTTTATCAATCTGCCATGAAACTTTATCCAATAAAGGAGTCATACCATAAGCTAACGATACATCAGTAAATTTTAGTAGTGCCATTATTATCTCCCAAAACAGAACTGACTAGTTTAACAGGCATTTGCTTTAAGCCAAACAAGCAATCAATAAATTGTATTACATAAATATTCGCATATTTTCTCTAAGCGCGGTAAGCTATAGTTTTTTATAAAATATAAGGATTTAATATTTTATGGCTAATGCCTTAGTTCGTTATATCGCATCGTTAAGCTGTTTCTTATTAACAAGTATTAATTTATATGCAGTGACTTTAGATGAACAACGCAACTACTTTGATCAAGCAAAAGCAGCATTAGATAAAAACAACCCCCTCGTTTACTATACTTATAAAAAAGCATTACAAGGTTATCCTCTAGAACCTTACCTTGCTTATCTTGAGCTTAATAATCGCCTAAAACTAGCATCCGATAATGAGATAATCACCTTTGTCGCACAACATGCAGACCTACCTCAAGCAAGATGGTTAGGAATGCGATGGCTAAAACAAGTGGCAGATAGAGGAGATTGGAATACTTTTCTACGCTACTATAAAAAAAATACCTTTACGGACCTAGATTGTTATTACGCCCAATATCTTTACCAACAAAAACAAATAACTAAAGCCAATAGCCTAGCAAAAGAACTTTGGTTAACGCCTGCGTCACGCCCTAACTCTTGTGACGCTGTTTTTGATAATTGGAAAAAACAAGGAAAGATGACCGCAGATATGCAATGGCAACGCTTAAAGCTTGCGTTAGAAGCGCGAGAGTATCGCCTAGCTAATCATCTCATTAATAACCTCCCCACTTCACTTACTAGCCAAGGAAAGCTTTTCGCTCAAGTAGCACAAAAACCAACCTTAATCCAAAAAACAGAAGATTTTAAGGATAATAATCAAACAACAAAAGATATTGTAACTTTAGGGTTAATCCGCCTTGTAAGACAAGATCCTGAACAAGCCTTATCATTACTCGACTACTATAACCAACGTTTTCACTTCACTGATGAACAAAAAGTTTCTTTTGCTAATAATATTGGTTTGAGTTTTGCTCGCCGTTTTGATGAAAGAGCCCTTCCTATTTTAGCAAAATATGATGCCAACCTCGATCATGATGATGTGAGCGAATGGCATATAAGGCTATTATTACGCTTAAATCGTTGGCAAGAGGCGCAAGAGTTAATCAACCGACTACCTACCAACCTTGCAGAAACTAATCGTTGGAAATATTGGAAAGTAAGAGTCGCTGAAAAAATAAATCCACAAGATCCAACATTAAAAGAGCAATATACAAAGCTAGCCCAAGACAGAGACTTTTATGCTTTTTTAGCCGCACAAAGAGCTAACACAAAATACCATCTTAATAATCAGCCCATTATGATTAATAATAATATGGTACTCACTATTAAAAACACGCCAGCATTGCAGCGGGCGATTGAGTATCTTTATAAAGAAATGGATAACCAGGCATGGATAGAGTGGCACAACTTGACACGCAAAATGTCGGACAAAGAAAAGCTTGCCCTTTCTCAACTGGCCTATGACATGAATCTTTATTTTTATGCAATACGCACATTAGCCATCGCCAGTTATTGGGATGATTTAAATATTCGCTTCCCTATGGCTCATCGGCGCACCTTAGAAAAAGAAGCTAATAATAGAAATATCAATCCTAATTGGGCTTTTGCAATTATACGACAAGAAAGCGCTTTCAACGATCGAATCAAATCACACGCTGGTGCGATGGGACTCATGCAGCTAATGCCAGCAACAGCTAAGGAAACGGCTAAAAAATTCTCCATTCCTCTCACAAAGACACAAGATGCATTAGATCCTACAACAAACATTAAACTCGGAACCGCATTTTTAAGCCAAATGTATTCGCGCTTTCAGAACAATCGTATCTTGGCCTCTGCCGCTTATAATGCCGGCCCTGGAAGAGTAAACCAATGGCTACGTAACACAGATAAAAACATTGATTTTGATGTATGGATAGAGACAATTCCCTTTAATGAAACTCGTCAGTATGTGCAAAATGTTTTATTTTATTCTGTAATCTATGGTGAAAAACTAAATATACCACAACCACTTATTGAGAAACACGAAATAGCCATTATAAACGATAAATAAAGCAGCTTGCCTGCTTTATTTATCAAGCGCTAGTTACTATATTTTATCTGCACCACAAGTTTTCGCCGCATTGGTAATTTTTTCTTCTATTGCTTTAAACTTAGGTAAGTCTTCTTGAGTAATTTTTTTGGCAGGCATAAAAATCAAATCCCAGTCTTGCTCTGTCATCGCCTTGTTAAAATTATCCATGGAGCAAGTGCATGAAGCTTCGGTATTACCACTCTTAACACAAGCTTCTTGTAACTCTTTTATCATTTTTTCTTGCGGTGTTTCTTCTTTTACTGCTTCCACATTTTTCTCAGCATGTACCACAGAGACAGCCCCTAAAAATGCTATTGTCGCAACAAATAATTTTAATTTCATAAGTCCTACCTTAAGTTTTAAGAAATATTCTTCTAATTAATAATAACGTATATTCTCTGCTGCCTATTATAAACTGTTTAGATAAAAAGATTTAATGTTTTCATATATAAAATGTAATTAGTTATCAATACTCACTAAAGCTATCAATACCCTACAAACCCAAAAAAGTATCTCAGTAATAACTAAAGTCAGCACCACAATCCTCAGTACTCTCATTAAACTTATCTTTTATAGCTTGAATTTTTGGAAGATCGTATATTGTAGCATTTTCAGTAGGCATTAATAAAAACGCTCTATCTTGGTTTGTTATTTTTTGATTAAAACTATTAACGACACAGTCACATAACTCTTCAGAGTTACTCCTTGAAATACAAATATGTTGGAATCTTTTTATTATTTTACGCTCAGAGGCATCCTCTAACTTCATATCCCCCCTACTTTTTCCATAAGTTATAGAATTTATCCCTAAAAATATAGTTGCCATAACCCATGAGTTCAATCTCATACTTTTTGTTTTAATCATTAAATAATGCGCTAATAATTTACTTTGTAATACAACAAAAGTAATATTCTGACATATAAAAATGTAAATCACAGAAATTTACGTTAAAATATTGTCAATTAAGACTATTCGATGGGATCAATATTTTGCTTAACACACTAAAAAAACTTTTTAGTAAACCTAAACACACCTCTCAAACCGAGGACAAAAGCACTATTAACGATCACAAAAACAGTGCATACTCACAAGATACAGCTAAAAACCAAAAGGGCCATAGGAGTACAACAAAAAATAAGCCCCATACTACTAAGAAAAAAAATACGCCGCCCATTGAGCCAGCATGGCAACTTTCTGACTTTGAAGTTCCTATCATGGAGGGCAAACTACGCTTTCATGATCTTAAATTATCCTCACCACTGCTACATGCAATTCATGATTTAGGATTTAATTACTGTACACCTATTCAGGCAGAAGTACTCACGCATACACTGCAAGGCAGTGATTGTATTGGTCAAGCTCAAACAGGCACAGGAAAAACAGCTGCATTTCTTATTTCACTGATTGCACAATTGGAAAGCTCTGCCCCCCCTAAAGAGCGTTATATGGGAGAGCCTAGAGCACTAATTATCGCGCCTACACGAGAGCTTGTTATTCAGATAGCCGAAGAGGCTAAAGCATTTACTAAATATAGCTCACTCAATGTCATGAGCTTTGTAGGAGGAATGGACTTTAATAAACAACTCAAACAACTTGAATCCACCTACTGCGATATTTTAGTTGCAACTCCCGGGCGTCTGCTAGACTTTCAACAACGTAATGAAGTTTACCTCGATATGGTCGAAGTTCTTGTACTCGATGAGGCTGATCGAATGCTTGACATGGGATTTATTCCTCAAGTCAAGCAAATTATTCGTAGCACTCCGCCCAAAGAAAATCGACAAACGTTACTATTTTCTGCAACATTTACTGATGACATTTTAAATTTAGCCAAGCAATGGACAACAAATCCTGTTACTATAACCATAGAGCCTGACGCTGTTGCAAGTAATAATATTGAGCAACATATTTATGCTGTTACTGAAACAGATAAATGTACCCTGCTCTACAACTTGATTAAACAGAATAATTGGCAACGGATTATAGTATTTGCTAATCGCAGGGATCAAGTACGCGATATTGAAAAGCAGCTTAAGCGATTAGGAATTAGTGTTGCACTGCTATCTGGAGAGGTAGCCCAGAATAAACGTGTTCAAACATTAGAAAAATTTCGCGCTGGAAAAATAGCCGTTCTTGTAGCAACTGATGTCGCTGGACGTGGCATACACATTGATGCTATTAGTCATGTTATTAACTATAACTTACCAGAAATACCTGATGACTATATTCATCGCATTGGCCGTACAGGAAGAGCAGGAACTAAAGGCATTTCAATTAGCCTTATAGGAGAAGACGATATTTTTCTCCTACCCGCAATTGAAGAGCTTTTAGGCTATAAGCTTGTTGGAGAAATTCCGCCAACCAGCTTACTAACACCATTACCAAGTAAATAAGGATAAAATAATGACAACATTTCAAATTGTATTTACTTTACTGATTATTGCTGGCTGCTTATTAGGCATTGGTTTTAATTTTCGTGATTCTAGCTGGGGAATAGCCATCATGTGGCTTGGCGCGATCATTATGCTCACGACTATTGGCTACAAAATTTATGATGTAATTAAGGTAGTTGGCTTATAACTTTCTAATTAAAAGAGAATGACCCTACTGTTCGTTTCAACAATAATTGAAACCTTTTTGTTAAGACTGTAGAGATAGATAGCTCGTAACTTGATTTATTTTCAAAGTAAAGTAATTCAGCAGCTTATGTTAAAGATGTTATCATGTTGGTGCATGATAACATCTATTTTTTAAATTTTTAATCCCGCCCAATACATTAACAGTTTTATCAAAAAGGACAGTAGCGTTAATCCAAGAACCCCTGCACACCAAAGCCCTAAAAACCATAATATTTTTTTAGTTTTAGCAAACTTTACTTGCATGCTTACCTCCTCACTTAATGGTGATACCCTTCACCCGCTTTAACCTTTCCCCTGAATACATAATAAGTCCAAGCGGTATACATAAGCACGATGGGTAATACAAACAGCGTACCCACTAACGCAAATAATTGACTTTGTTCCGGTGCAGCAGCCTCCCAAATAGTAATCGATGTTGGAATAACATATGGCCAAACACTAATGACAAAACCAAATAACCCTAAAAAAATCAAAAATAACGAGAGTATAAAAGGTGAAGAATGTACATCTTTTTTGCAATTCCTCCAGATTCCATAACTAGTTAATACCACAAGCAAGGGGACAACAGATAATATAAAAATATTGGGCATGCTAAACCAGCGCTCAGCAACTTGTTTGTGAAGCATGGGTGTTATAATACTGATAATAACAAGTACAATAAAAAATATACCTACCAGATAAGATGCTATTTTCTTCATTTTCTCTTGTAGATGGTGCTCTGTTTTCATAATTAACCATGTGCTTCCTAAAAGAGCATAAGCCACAATCAATCCAACACCACAAAATAAAGGAAAAAAAGTAAACCAATCAAAATATCCACCTACAAAATGACGGTCAACAACTTTAAAACCATAAATAAAAGCACCAATGGTTACCCCTTGAAAGAAAGTAGCAACTAAAGATCCAATAACAAAGGCTCTATCCCAAAAAAGTCTGTGACTTGGTGTTGCTTTAAAACGAAACTCAAATGCAACACCTCTGAAAATCAAACCAAGTAACATCAAACTTAGTGGAATAGTAAGTGCATCCAATATCACCGCATACGCTAAAGGAAATGCACCGAATAAAGCAGCTCCACCTAAAACAAGCCATGTTTCATTCCCATCCCAAACAGGCGCCACGGTGTTAATAAGAACATCCTTCTCCTCTGCATTCTTAACAAAAGGAAATAAAATTCCAATACCTAAATCAAATCCATCCATAAAAACATACATTGCAACACCAATAAGAATAAGTGCTGCCCATATTAAAGAAAGATCAATAGCCATGTTTATTCCTCCCCATGGTTTAATTGGGCATTATCAAGAGATTGAGAGACAGCACCTTTTTTCATTTGTTTAATCATATAAAAATAGCCAATACCAAAAACAAACGAATAAACGACAACAAAACAAAGTAAGCTAATACTCATTTGTAAATCACCATGAGCGGAGGCTGCATCTTTAGTCCTTAACACACCATAAACAACCCAAGGTTGACGACCAAGTTCAGTAACAAACCATCCTGCCAAAATAGCAACTAATCCAGAGGGTCCCATAAGTAGAACAAAACGTAACCACCAGCGTCCCTGATACATTTTCTTTTTATACCGACGATAAAGCCCTACCACACCTAGAAAGAGCATTAACATACCAATCCCTACCATGACCCTAAAACTCCAAAAAACGAAAGGAACATTAGGTCTGTCTTGTGGGGGAACATCTTTTAGGGCGGGTATTTGCTCAGTAAAACTGTGTTTTAAAATTAAACTTCCTAAGACAGGAATTTCGATCTTATATTTTGTTTCTTCTGCTTTCATGTCAGGCCAGCCGAATAAAATAAGTGGTGTTGGTTCATCACCTACATTTTCCCAATGTCCCTCTATCGCGGCCACTTTAGTCGGTTGATATTTAAGGGTATTTAGCCCATGGGAATCCCCAGCTAGGAACTGTAAAGGGACAACAATAATAATGAACCATAAAGCCATTGAGAACATCTTCTTATTTTCAGCTGTATTATGGCCTTTTAAAAGATGCCAAGCGCCAACAGCAGCAACGAGAAATGCAGTACTCAAAAAGGCAGCAATCCCCATATGAACTAAACGGTGTAAAAATGATGGGTTAAATACAATGGCAAACCAATCTAAAGGAATAACTTGGTTATTGACTACCTCATAACCTTGAGGTGTTTGCATCCAACTATTAGAGGATAAAATCCAAAACATTGAAATATTAGTACCTAATGATACCATCGCTGTTGCAAAGAAATGTAAATGTGGACCTACTTTTTTCCAGCCAAATAACATCACCCCCAAAAAACCAGCCTCTAAGAAAAAGGCTGTCATCACTTCATACGTTAAAAGTGGTCCCGTGATACTACCGGCAAAAGCAGAAAAGCCACTCCAATTGGTACCAAACTGAAAGGCCATAACCAAGCCCGAAACAACCCCCATCCCAAAATTAACAGCAAAAATCTTAGCCCAAAAAACACACAGGTTATAATAGACTTTATTATTTGTCTTTAACCAAAGACCTTCTAAAACAACAATATACGTAGAAAGACCTATCGTTATGGCAGGAAAAATAATGTGGAAAGAAACTGTAAAAGCAAACTGAATACGTGCGATATCTATGGCGTCAAGACCAAGCATACCTCTTACCCCCAACCTAGTGTTTCAAAAATATAATTTGGGTTAATCAATAATCCGACTTAGACTATAAGACAATTAAATCAAAAATAACAGAATCAATTTTATTAAAAAAAACCATATCAGATGGTAAATATATTTTTTATCTATTTAAAAGATTTAATTAAACTTCCTAATTTTTGCATAGCTAACTCTAGCTTATCAGACCATACTTGTCCATAGTTCAAACGTATGCAGTTGTTAAAACGATGAGAGGCTGAAAAAATTGCCCCAGGAACAATACAGATTCCATTTGCTAAAGCAATTTTATATAACTGTAGTGAATCTATACGCTTATCCAATTCAATCCATAAAAAATAACCACCCTCTGGCTTGGTAACAGCAATGTTTTTCGGGAAGTATTTTGCAATAGCAGAAAGCATACTAGCTTGAGAGCAAGCCAAGACATGGCGTAATTTGCGCAAATGTCTATCATAGCCACCATGCTGTAAGTAGTTTGCAATGGCTGCTTGAGAAGGAACAGAAGTTGATAAAGTTGACATTAATTTAAGTCGATTCACCTTTTCTGCATAACGACCTGCAGCTACATAACCTACTCTGTATCCAGGCGCTAGTGATTTAGAAAATGAGCCGCAATGCATAATCAGACCATATTTATCAAAACTCTTCAACAATCTGGGTGGCGTTTCATCAAAATAAAGTTCATGATAGACATCATCAATAACAGTAGGAATTTGGTGTTGATTCAGAATATTGTACAATTTCTCCTTATCTTCATCTGATATTGTTGCACCTGTCGGGTTTTGAAAATTCGTCATAAGACAACATGCTTTAATAGGTAGTTTTTTTAACGTCTGCTCTAGAACATCTAAGTCAATGCCCTTTCGAGGATGTGTAGGAATCTCTACAGCCTTAAGTTTTAATCGCTCTAAGATCTGTAAAATCACATAAAATGCAGGAGACTCAATAGCAACTAAATCACCAGGTGTTGTCACCGATTGTAAACATAAGTTTAAAGCCTCCATAACACCATTAGTAATAATCACTTCATCCATTGATAAGTTGACATTATTCAGCATATAACGCAATACGATTTGACGTCTCAAATCAATATTACCGGCTGTCATATCTGCAATATAGCTATGCTTATTATTTTTAAGATCAGTTAAGGCATGATTCATACTCCGATTTAATCGTGCCATCGGAAATAAATCTGTACTAGGATAAAAAGCACAAAATAGAATAACTTCATTGTGCCTGATCACGTCCATAACTGAAAAAACCAGATCACTAACGCTCACATCTGTTGTAACAACTTCAGCATCCTTAATATCAGGTTCAAGAAGCATATCTTGAAACAAGGGTCGTACAAAATAACCTGACTTTTCACGTGCTAAAATTAACCCTCTGTCCTCTAATAAATAATAAGCCTTAAAAACTGTAGAAGGGCTAATTTTATAAACTTTACTTGCATGACGTATTGATGGTAATTTTTGTCCAGTTTTTAATATACCAGATTTTATTAAATGGGTTATTTCTTCGGCGAACTGCTCATAGCGCTTCATAATGGATAGTATCCCCTAACCTTAAGTAATGCTAAACAATTAATCTAGTACTTCGCGAGCCTAAGTAACAATTAAAAAACGTTTTGGAAAAGTAGCGTATTTCACTACTGTATTCATATTTAGATAAATAATTAATTGACTCTGAGTAAAACATGTAATTAAAACCATCAGCTTAAGGAGCACCTTTAAAATGTATAAGTATAAATCTCAAAGATCAATAACAAAATATATACTTTTTTAGGCTCTACCTCAATAAAGGAGGCACTTAATCCATAAAAGGAGTTATAACTTATCAATGTTATACCCCACAAGGAAAGTTAAATGCCCCCTTTTATGAGAAAGCCTCAGAAATATGCGGAAATGATTAAAGTATTATAAAAACATCATAATATCATGATACTATTAGGTTTATTTTGTTGACATAGTAGAAGTTGAACCCACACAATCAACGGATTATTAATAAGTAACCCTATGCACTTACTGAGATTTACTTGCATTGATTCAGATTACGTACATACTTGTTACATTATAAAATTTAGGGCGCTCATTTAAAAAAATGTACGCAACCTAAAAAATAATTGATTAAAGATGATTAATTAATTGAATATATCTTTTGCCATGTAAACCTTATTAAACATACTATTTTGCCAATATTGATTGTTTTTTAGATCTACATAATTAGATACCACATTTGTATTTGTCAGCTCTTCTACGACCCAAGATTTACCATAATTAGTATAAGCAGTAGTGTGCATAATAAGCTGAACTACCCTCAATTTAGCGGAGACATTTTAACCTTAAAAGGAGTATCCAATGAGCACAAAATACGATGCGAGTTTTAAACAATTTAGTACTAAGTAGTGATCAAACCTATCGACAAACAGCCAACGACTTGGGTATAAAATAC
>CAYNAM010000086.1:0-10971 GCA_964395065.1 uncultured Ventosimonas sp. | reverse complement strand
CGTTATCAAATCACCATGACTTACACCCTGCCCATGCTTAAAAAATCAGTACGCCGCTATTGGTTAAAAGCTTTAGGTTGGCGTTACTTTTTAGCGATGTTTTTTGTTAGTTTTTGTTTTATCAGCGCCCTCATCAAACAAGACACGTCTTGGATGATGGGGGCGTTTGCTGTCATCTTTACACTGGGATTCTTGTTTGGCATCAGCACTTACCTTAACAATCGTTATCATGTTCTAGGTACTTTTCGCGCCTTAGAAAATCCAGAAGTTACCATCAAAATGTACGATGACAAATTTGCCCTCTCCTCAGAACTAGGCGAAGGTGAATGGCCATGGTCTGCCATTAAAGAGATTTGGCGCTATCCAGATACTTGGCTTGTATTCTTAGCACGTGCCAGCTACGCCACATTCCCTCTTAATGTTATACCACAAGAAGCCCAAGAGTTTATATTAGAAAAAACCCAAGCGGCCGGTTGTAAAATAAAATAACGTGTCTTTTATCACCTCTTTTTTAACAAGTTGGAAAGACCTTTCTGTTCATAAAAAAATTTGGGCACTCACACTGCCTATGATTTTATCTAACCTTTCTGTTCCCCTCGTTTCTTTAGTTGATACCATGGTGATGGGTAGGCTTCATGAAGCACAAAATCTAGCAGCAGTAACTGTGGGGAGTACTACCTATCTATTTATTGTGGGCTGTTTAGGCTTTTTTCGAATGGGGACAATTGGCTTCACCGCACAAGCAGTTGGGCGTAAAGATGGTACAGCTTTACGACAAGTACTGATACAAAGCTTATTATTAGCGACTGGTATCGCAGCCATTGTAATCGTCCTTGCCTCCCCTTTTTATCAGCTGACACTCTATTGGATTCAACCCAATCAACAATTTCATGAATCGGCACAACAATTCTTTAATTGGCGAATACTGGGCTTACCGGCCGCTTTACTTAACTACACCCTAGTCGGTTGGTATCTAGGGGCCCAGAATGCACGCATCCCTTTATTAATCCTCATTATTACCAATATTATCAATATGGTCTTATCTGTTTGGTTTGTTTTGTATCTTGGTAAAGGAGTAACAGGGGCAGCACAAGCTGCTGTTATTGCTGAATGGTCTGGCTGTATTATTGGTTTTTGTTTTATATCAACACCTTTAAAAAAATATACAGGCCAATGGTTATTTACTTACCTAAAAAACTGGCACAGTTGGAAACCTTTATTAAGTGTTAATCGAGATATTTTTATCCGCAGCTTAACCTTGCAATGTGTATTTTTCCTATTAATGATTGAAGGTGCAAAACTAGGTGAAAACACAGTTGCCGCCAACACTTTAATTATCAATGGTCTAACCATAACAGCCTATATTTTAGATGGCTTTGCTTACGCTATTGAGGCTTTATGTGGCAAAGCCATTGGTAGACAGAATAAAATCCTCTTTCATAAAATACTGATGGTTTCATGTGGTTGGGCTCTAATTGCTAGCCTACTGTTTGCAGCATGCTTTTTTGAGCTAGGTGTTTATTTTATCAATATGCAAACAACCATTCTTGAGCTTCGTGAGCATGCCTATCCATTGATTCCTTATCTTGCTGTCTTACCGCTTATCACAGTATGGAGCTACTTATTAGACGGGCTATTTATTAGTGCAACTCGAGCTAAAGAAATGCGTAATAGCATGCTTTTAGCTTTTATCATCTGTTTACCCTTAGGCTTCTTATTACAATCTCTCGCTAATACAGGGCTATGGATTACCTTCCTCAGTTTTATGGCATTAAGAAGCATTATATTAGGTTATACCGCTTGGCAAATAGAACAACGTAATCAATGGATAGAGCCCAACCAACAACGAACAGAACAAAAAACTTTCCAAGAAATGTGATCTCACGATTTACTAGTATCGGCTAACCCTCAATTTAGTATACAATAACGAGTTAACTAACCCTCTATTTTAAATTTGTTTTCTATACAGAATCCTAATGAAAGAACTTATCCAAACACTTATTAAACAAGCATTAACCTCATTAGTTAATGAGAATATTTTGCCTAACGATCTAAACGTTGCTATTCAAATAGATAATACAAAAGATAAATCACATGGCGATTTTGCTTCTAACATTGCCCTTATGTTGGCTAAACCCGCCAAGATGAAGCCACGTGAATTAGCAGAGAAACTATTGGCCTCATTACCTCCACATAAGGAAATCAGCAAAGTTGAAATTGCAGGGCCTGGTTTTTTAAATTTTTTCCAAAACTCACAAGCTTTAGCTACAAAACTAGATGAAGCACTCACAGCCCCCAAACTATTAGTAACCAAAACCACACCCACTCAACGAGTGGTTATTGATATGTCATCCCCTAACCTTGCCAAAGAAATGCATGTAGGCCACTTACGCTCCACTATCATTGGTGATGCGGTTGGCCGTGTTTCTGAGTTTTTAGGAGATACTGTTATTCGTCAAAATCATGTGGGCGATTGGGGGACACAATTCGGCATGTTACTTGCCTACATGGAAGAACACCCTAATCACGCTGAAAACCAATTGTCTGACTTAGAAAACTTCTATCGTGCCGCTAAAAAACGTTTTGATGAATCCTCTGAGTTTGCAACCAAAGCACGTGAGATGGTAGTCAAACTACAAGCAGGCGATGAAGCATGTGCAAAACTCTGGACACAATTTAATGATATTTCGTTAGGCCATTGCCAACAAATTTACGATCGTCTTGATGTAAAACTAACACGCAAAGATGTTAGAGGTGAGAGTTCCTATAATGAAGACCTCCCCAAAATCATCGAAACATTAAAAGCTAAAAATATGCTGTCCGTCAGTGATGGGGCGCAATGTATTTTCTTAGACGGCTTTAAAAATAAAGAAGGCGAACCACTGGGCATGATTGTTCAAAAAGCAGACGGCGGTTATCTCTACTCGACCACTGACCTTGCCGCTATTCGTTATCGCAATGATGTACTTAAAGCCGATCGTTGCTTATATTTTGTCGACCAACGCCAATCATTACATTTTGATATGCTGTTTGTCGCCGCACGCCAAGCAGGTTTTGCTAAACCAACACTTGACTTAGAACACATGGGTTTTGGCACCATGAATGGTGAAGATGGTAAACCTTTCAAAACCCGTGATGGCGGTGTTGTTAAGTTAGTTGATCTACTAAACGATGCAGAACAAAAAGCCTATGATCTTGCCAAACAACTCAATCCAGACATGAGCGATGAGGAATGTAAAAAAATCGCTCATTCTATCGGTATTGGTGCTGTCAAATATGCAGATTTATCTAAACACCGCACCAGTGATTACACCTTTAGTTTTGAGAATATGCTAAGCTTAGTAGGCAATACCGCACCTTATTTACTGTATGCTTACACTCGTACAGCAGGCGTATTACGTACCGCTAATAAGACAATAGACCAATTAGACGGTAAAATTGTTCTAGAAGCAGAACAAGAAAATGATTTGGCGGCTCATTTAATACTATTTTCTGAAACATTAAACAGTGTCGTCGCCAAAGGCTTACCACACTTACTATGCAACTACTTGTATGAGCTTGCAAAACTATTTTCAACTTTTTATGAAGAATGCCCTGTGTTAAAAGCAGAAACCATTGAACAGCAACAAAGCCGTCTACGCCTTACTGCCCTCACTGGCCGCACGCTAAAACAAGGGTTAGAACTATTAGGATTAGTTACGTTGGAGCGTATGTAACACATGGCTAAAGCAAAAGCTAAACCACGTGGGGCAAATAAATATACCCCACCGGCAAAATCAAGTGCTCCTGCATGGATTTGGCTAGTAGCAGGGATTGTCATTGGTTGCTTCATTATGTTTTTAATGAAGCTCGAGCCTAAACAAGATATTAGGCCTAAACCTAAAACAACGACGAGCATTACACCTAAAGATCATACAACTGATAAACCTAAATTTGTATTCCGTGATTTATTATCAGGTAAAGAAACAACGGCACCTGTTACCCCTCAAGAATACAAACAATTAGATGGTGAACGTGCAGCCGCATTATTGGAGGGAAAAACACCGCCCCCTCTGCCACCTGTACAACAAAAACCTACACCGGCGGTAACAGCGCTAGTAGAAAAAAACACTAACAAGCCTGTAACAAATTCATCAGAGCAAAAACCAACACAAATAGCAGCCATTGCGCCCCCCACTAAAATGGCCTTTTTTTTACAAGTGGGTTCTTATCCTTCAAAACAAGGTGCAGAAAGCATTCGTGCTCAGTTATTAATGCTTGGGCAAGATGCTAAATTAGAAACTGTATCATCCAACGGTAAGACTTGGTACCGTGTAATTGTGGGCTCTTTCACCACCAAAGAGCAAGCATCTAAAACTCAAAGTCAACTAGCTGCCCAAGGGTTTAAACAAACCTTAGTGATTCCACGCAAAATCAATTAATGCTATAACGTCAATGATTCTAATGATCTAGCGATAGGTTAGATCATTAGAATAAATCTACTGGATCAACATCGATCGACCATCTGATCTGACTCATCTTGGGCATTTCTTCTAAAGACTGTATCCATTGGCTTAAAAATTGATGTAACATTGGTCGCATGTTACTCTGAACCAATAACTGTGCACGGAAACGTCCAGCCTTTCTTTCCATAGGTGCAGGGATAGGCTCAAAGATTTCAAATACATTATCTGGGAACTGTATCGCCAATAACCCAGCTTGCGCATGCGCTTTAATCAAAAAAGTATCCAATAGCTCCTTTTTATAGGCCTCTGCCCTTAGTAAGGCAAAATGGCTATAAGGTGGCAAATTTGCCTCTTTTCGTTCCTGTAAATTTTGTTGAGCAAAAGCCAAATAACCTTTATCGATCAGTTCAATGATAAGCGGGTGATCAGGTAAATGTGTTTGAATAAGGACTTTTCCTTTATGCTCAGCCCTTCCGGAACGCCCAGCTACCTGTACAATTAATTGTGCAGTCTTTTCACAAGCTTTAAAATCAGCAGAAAATAATCCACCATCAACATCTAAAATCGCCACTAATGTTACATTAGGAAAGTGATGGCCTTTTGCCAACATTTGGGTGCCAACTAAAACTCCTGGTCTACCGCTACGCACTGTTTCAACAATCTCTTGCATAGCTTGTTTACGACTTGTCGTATCACGATCAATCCGCCAAACAGGCCAATCTTTAAATAACACGTTTAATCGTTCTTCTGTACGCTCTGTACCTACGCCAATAGGCTTTAAATTAACATGTTGACAATGAGGACATGTAAGTGGTGGTTGCATCTGATAATCACAATGATGACAACGCAGTACATGATCTTTTAAATGAAAAGTCATCCTTGCATCACAATGAGGACAATGACAAATCCACCCACAATCATGACAAATTAACGTCGGTGCAAAACCACGGCGGTTAATAAAAATAAGAACCTGTTGCCCTGCATTTAGTGTTTGGGTTATCAAGTGCTGAAGCTGTGATGAAATGCCTGCATCCATCGTTTGTGCTCGCACATCTAAGCATAAAATCTTTGGTTTTTCTGCACTGCCTGCTCGCTCAGTCAGACTTAACCAGTGATAACGCTTTTGCTCTACATTGTGTAAGCTTTCAAATGAAGGAGTCGCCGAACATAATACAACCGGCGTATTTTCCATACGTCCACGCACAACCGCTAAATCACGCGCATGGTAGCGTAAACCATCTTGTTGCTTATATGAACTATCATGCTCCTCATCCACAATAATCAGCCCTAAATTCGCCATCGGTGTAAAAATAGCTGAGCGTGTTCCTATCACGATATCAACTGTACCTTCTTTGGCTTTCTGCCATGCATTTAAACGCTCTTTATCGGTTAAATTAGAGTGAATAACGGCTATTTTTGCATTAAAACGTTTTTCAAAACGATACAATGTTTGTGGACTTAGATTAATCTCGGGAATAAGAACAAGTGACTGTTTACCCGCCTGTAATACTTGATGAATAAGCTGAAAATACACCTCTGTTTTGCCACTGCCTGTGACACCATACAATAAAAAAGTTTGAAAATGATCTAACGATCCACTAACGGTTTGAATTGCTTTTTCTTGTTCTTCATTAGCCAATAACTCTGGTTCAATTAACCAACTGCCTTGGTGTGGTGTATGTTTACGCTCTCGAAGCTCGCTGTAAACCAAGCCCTTTTCTTGTAAACGCCGCAAGGTATCTGCTTGTATTTCTAAGTCTTGCAACAATCCCTGAGAAAGGCCATGAGGGTGCTGCATGACAATCCTTAAAGTTTTCTTTTGTTTGGTTGCCCGATTTAAGCGAACATCATCAAGACTTGCAGTCTGGGTAGCTCGCCAAAAAAGCTCTTTATTATCATCAGGATATTTACCTTGCCTTAATAAATTAGGTAATGCCCACGAAAGGGTATCGCCTAAGCTATGTTGATAATAATTAGCGGTCCATTGACAAAAACTGAGAAGCATCGGTGAAATAATAGGGGCATCATCGATAACCTCAAGGATAGGCTTTAGCTTCTCAACAGGAACATTGGTTTCCTCAACAATCTCTATTAATACGCCTATCAATACACGATTAGCAAAAGGCACTTTTACTCGTATCCCTGCGTTTAATAAAGCGATATCGAGTCCCTTCGCTGGCAAATAATCAAATAGTCGCCGCAGAGGTGAAGGTAAAGCTAAGCGTAAGTAGTAAGTCTTGTTAGACACAAGGTATCCTTAGAGTAGTTTATAAAACTATCATATAAGGATTTGTAAAAAGTGCAAAGAGGATAAGCTTATTTTTATTGATATTAAGAAAAACGGTGTATTTATCATAAAATACTCGTTGATAATTGAATATTGAGTTTAGTCGCTAAATAGCGCTCAATGAATTTCATAATCAGGCTAGCGGATTGCCATTGGGTCTAAATAAACTAGGTATAATTAAAATCTTCACCACTGAATAAGAGCAGCACTTTACAATCTAAATTGATAATAGCACCCTCTCCCATCAAACGGGGTTTAACCAATGATTAGCCCCCTCATACTTTCTAAAAAGACTAACAGATTATTTCTCTACCCAAAAAGATAAGTATCCATACAATTTTACAACAATAATCATGTAAAATTTATAACTTTTATTTTCGACTATAATTAAATTGGCGCTTTGCTCCAAGAATTTTATTCCTAATAAAAAATAAGGGTGGTCACTTATATAATCCGTAGATTAATAATTACTCCGATGAGGCATCATTAGCTTCTTTGGATTTTTCTTGTGCTTGTAGCGTTAAAAAATCATTTAGTAATTCTTGTGCGGGAAGGACACCACATTGATCACTTCCGGGAACAATAAAGGTAGCAACTTTAACGTTATCTTCGGCCAAATCGGGCAATACTGCATTAACAAGCTCATCAAACTTTATTTCCTTCACTTGCGTCTGCTGCCAATCATTAATTTGGCATTTTTCTGCAAAGGGTTCAGCAGGCCATAAAGGGAAAATAATATCTTCGCCCATTTCAGTCACGACCCACCCGTCTTGATCGGCTAATCCCCAGGCCGATTTCCACTCAAACACTTTGGTCACAAAATAATTATAACGTTGCTTATTAGATAATTGGCTAAAAGCTTTCACTTCTAACTCATGGATTTTTTTCATGGACATATCTTATTTCTTTGGTAAATATTTGAGTGGATCAACAGGCTTACCATTTAAACGAATTTCAAAATGCAGTTTAACCCTGTCTGCACCTGTAGAACCCATTTCGGCAATTTTTTGCCCGACAGATACTTTCTGGCCCTCTTTAACTAATAATTGTCGATTATGGGCATAAGCACTCACATAACTATCGTTATGTTTTATAATCAACAAGTTACCATAGCCATGTAAGTTATCACCTGCATATACCACCGTACCCGTAGCCGCTGCCATTACTGGTGTTCCTTCAGCAGCTGAAATATCAACACCTTTATTCAACGTTCCCGTAGGAGAGAATGTACCAATTACAGTCCCCATAGCTGGCCACGTCCACCCACCTACAACAGCGGTCGTTGTCTTAACAGTTGGAGTTGTTTTTGTCGGTGTTTGGGTGCTACTTGTCGCTGGTGCTTTTGTGGTTGTACTTGCTTTAGTTTGAGTTGTTGTAACTTTTACACTGCCTGAACTGTGGGTATTGGTTGTCGTACTTGATACAGCCTTACCATCAAGATAAATTACCTGGCCAGGATAGATCGTATAAGGCGATTGAATGTTATTAGCAGCAGCTAACTCGCGCCAATCCTTTCCATAATTAAAAGCTAATGAATAAAGTGTTTCTCCTTGTTTTACAGTATATTGGCCTCTTGCCGTTGGCGTGTAAGTCGCGCTGGACTGCACAACTTTCCCAACTCTTGGTACTTCTGAAGTTTTAACGCGTTGATTATAGGTTGTTGTTTTATCAACAACTTGTACATGTGCATTATTATTTGATGAACAAGCTGTTATACATATTAAGATAGCGAGTGTTGAAATGGGTAATAACCTTTTATTCAATGCCCCCATTTTAAGCTCCTAATGAAAATTAAATTAACGAATAGTACCGTTGAGTAAAGGAACAAAACGTACATTCCCAAGTATCTGTTGCTTAAAACCTTGCTCTTGTCTTGTAATAAGATATAACTGCTGGCTATGGCTATCGCCCATAGGTATTACTAAGCGACCACCAACCATCAGCTGATCAAGTAATGCCTTTGGAATTTCTTGAGCTGCTGCCGTGACGATAATACCATTATAAGGTGCTAATGCATTCCAACCTTCCCAACCATCCCCCCAACGAAAGACAATATTGCGCAGCTTCAAAGCTTGTAAGCGCTCTTTTGCCTTATCTTGCAATGGTTGAATTCTTTCCACAGAGAAAACACGGTTAACCAGTTGTGCGAGTATAGCTGTTTGATAACCTGATCCTGTGCCTATCTCTAATACTTTATCCAGGGGCCCTGTGGCTAATAATAGCTCCGTCATGTGTGCTACGATAAGTGGTTGAGAAATAGTTTGATTATGCCCTATTGGTAATGCTGTATCTTCGTAGGCGCGATGTGATAAAGCCTCATCAATAAATAAATGACGCGGCGTATTACCAATTGCAGCTAACACACGCTCATTCGTTACGCCTTCTTCTTGAAGCCGTTGAACTAAACGTTGTCTTGTCCGCTGCGAAGTCATGCCAATACCGCTTCGCGTCAAACTATCAGTCATACTTATAATTTCCTAAGCGTTTTGTAAAGAATCCAATGAAGATCGACAACTACGATCAATAGTTAATGGCGTAATTGATACATACCCCGCATTGATCGCATAAAAATCAGTACCTTCGCTCCCATCGACTATATCACCAACCCGTGAAATCCAATAGCCAACCTTTCCTCTTGGATTAACTGTTTTTTCAGGCGGTAATGAATGGGTACGATAACCTAAGCGCGTTAATTGTATTCCTTTAACTTGCTCCAAAGGCAAGTCAGGAATATTGACATTAAGTACCGTATGTTTAGGTAGTTCTAGTTTAGCATATTCTTTAATAATATTTTTAGCATAATATGCTGCCGTTGCTAGGTGTGTTGTTGTTTTTGAGACTAAAGAGAAAGCAAAAGAAGGCATCGCAGTAAAACGCCCCTCTGTTGCGGCGGCGACTGTACCAGAATACAATACATCATCACCTAAATTCGCCCCTAAATTAATTCCTGCCACCACCAAATCAGGTTTATTATCAAAAAAGCCGTTCATACCAAGGTGCACGCAATCTGCTGGGGTTCCATCAATCCCTACAAAGCCATTTTCCAAATAAGTAGGATAAAGCGGCCTATTGAGTGTCAATGAATTGCTTGTACCGCTCATATCTCGCATAGGTGCTAACACTTTACAATCACCATCATTAGCCAAAGCATCATAAAGTGCTTTAATACCTGGCGCATTAACACCGTCATCATTAGAAATTAAAATGTACATTGATCATCCACTTGCAACGAAACTAACTCTCTGATTACCGATGTTGCGAAACATCCTGTTGGTAATGTAAAACTTAATTGTAATCTGTCCGTACCGATAAAATCCCATGTCAATGATTTGACTGGCAACCTTAAAATACGTCGCTCTTGCTTTAAACCAGCCGCTTGAAGCCAATTTACCAATAACGGTTCATGCTCTAAAATGGTTTGCTCAAGTTGAAAGACAGTCTCTGTCGTAGCAAGCTCACCTTCACCAACTAAAGGGGCGGTAGGATGAATAACTAATTCTGCGAATCGGTTATCCATTGATTCCAATTCATTTGCTGGAAAAAAGCTACGGCTTTCTGTAAAAGAAAGAATATCACCTTCAATAACTTGGTTCCAAGTGCTATTTAATACTCTGGCAGCTAATACCTTATTAAATAAATAACTTCTTGCCGATGATAATAAGCGAGAGCGCATATTTCTTTGCTCTGGATAATGGTGCTGATTAGCAAACTCTAATGCTTGTACAACATTATTGCCCTCAAAACCAAAACGCTGTAAACCAAAATAATTGGGAACTCCTGTTGAAGCGATCTGTGTTAAGCGCTCGTTTAATGCTTCTTTATCCGCTTGCAACTGCGTTAAACAGATAATAAACCCATTCCCTGAATGAGTTCCTCGTTGAAGCTTACGTTGATGGCGTACTTTTTTAGCAATATGCAACTGTTCAGACTCTAAAGCACTCAAATCGGGATCACTCTTACCCGGTAAATGAATGCTAAACCATTGCCGTGTTAGCGCGAGCTTATCTTTTAAACCCGCATAACTTACTTGCCTTAACGGTACCTGAACTGTTTTTGCAATACGCTTTGCTACTTCTTCTGTATTTAAATAACGTTTTTCAACCCACAACCAGAGATGTTCTCCCTCGCCTGTTAGTGGAATATCCAATACTTCATCGACCTGGAAATCTTCTGCGGTGGCTTTCAACCGTGCATTACCGCAAGATTCTGCCCAAGCAGTTGGGCCTAATAATTCAACTT
>CAYNAM010000085.1:0-11002 GCA_964395065.1 uncultured Ventosimonas sp. | reverse complement strand
CAAACCAACTAAACTGATCATCAATCTCTGGGTGAAGTTGCCTAAAGCTATCAATAAAGCCTAAACTTTTTAACTTATCAAGCCACTCGCGTTCTTCTGGTTGAAAACTGCATTTACCTGTTCGTAACCAACGCTTAGCATTCTGCTCACCAATGCCGATATCACAGTCCTGAGGGGAAATATTAAAGTCTCCCATAATAATCATTGGCTTAGTGGCCTTATCATCTATTTCCAAAAAATGCTGAAGGTCAGCGTAAAATTTTTGCTTAGCTGGAAATTTGATCGGGTGGCTTTTACTTTCACCTTGAGGAAAATAACCATTCATGATGGTTATGTTTTTTCCTTCATTATCTTTATAAGTCCCATAAATGAAACGACATTGGGCTTTGTCATCATCAGAGGGAAAACCCTTATGGATAGTTAGTGGTGGATTTAATGACAATAGAGCAACGCCATAATGCCCCTTTTGACCATGGTATTCAACATGATAGCCAAGATCTTCAATATCTGTTAAAGGAAATTGTGGATTATCTACTTTTGTTTCTTGCAAACCAATAACATCGGGGTGGTATTTATCGATAATCGCTTTTAATTGATGGGGGCGAGCACGCAACCCATTAATATTAAATGATATAATTTTCACAATACTAATTTACTCTATTATTATTTTATTAGACTTAAAAATTCAGCGCGCGTAGTTGCTTTTTCTCGGAAAGCACCCAACATCACAGAGGTAATCATGGTTGAGTTTTGCTTCTCTACACCTCGCATCATCATGCACATATGTTTAGCTTCAATCACGACAGCAACGCCTAGCGCCCCTGTAATTTCCTCTATGGCATCGGCTATTTGATGAGTTAAATTTTCTTGAATTTGTAAACGTCTAGCATACATATCAACAATACGGGCAATTTTTGACAAACCTAGCACTTTACCATTAGGGAGATAAGCAACATGTGCCTTTCCAATAAAGGGGAGTATATGATGTTCGCAAAGAGAATATAGCTCAATATCTTTTACTAGCACTATTTCACTATTATCTGATGTAAAAAGAGCATCACCAACTACTTCTTCAAGTGTTTGTTGATAACCCTTGCAAAGGTATTGCATTGCTTTAGCTGCACGTTTAGGTGTATCAAGTAACCCCTCTCGACTAGGGTTTTCTCCAAGCTCTTGTAGGATGGCAGTGTAATGTTGTTGCAAAGACATGATCTTTTCCATTATCAATAAAAGTTAAGTATTTATACTACCTTAAACTGATTATTGATAAAACTCAAATTTATATAAATTGCTTAAAGTAGAAATTATCACTCATAATCTATTAGTTTTTTTATTGTGTTTCTATTGGCTGGCACCCTCTTTATGATATAGTAGATTGTTGTAGGGGCAACTGTTAATTACTAAACTAATTAAGGAGTTATAATAGTTTTATTTGTTTTTGTAATAAGAAAATAATAAAATGCCCTTTTTATACATGTGTAAAACTACTATTTTAGTAGTAAAAAAATAATTTAAAAACTAAAGTTAGTGTTAGAATTTGAGCATAACTTAATAAAGAGAATATATTATGCAGAAAAAACCAATCTATAAATCTTTGTATTTTCAGGTTATTGTAGCCATTGTTTTAGGGATTTTATTAGGGCATTTTTCACCCACAATCATTGATGCTGCAACAAATACAGTAACCAAAGTAGGTTGGGGAGAGGCAATGAAGCCTTTAGGAGATGGCTTTATTAAGTTGATTAAAATGGTTATTGCTCCCATTATTTTTTGTACCGTTGTTAGTGGAATTGCGGGTATGGAGAGTATGAAGTCGGTTGGGAAAACAGGTGGTATAGCAATTTTATACTTTGAAATCGTTTCAACCGTTGCTTTATTTATTGGGCTTATTATTGTTAATGTTGTTCAACCTGGTGTTGGTATGAATGTGGATGCATCCACATTGGATGTTAAAGGTCTTCAACAATATATTGGTAAAGAGCAAAGTACTGTCGAATTCATCATGCACATCATCCCTAATACAGTGGTAGGAGCATTCGCTAGCGGCGAAATATTACAAGTGCTATTCTTTGCTGTCTTATTTGGTTTTGCTTTGCATCGACTAGGACCTTATGGTAAGCAACTATTGAACTTAATTGACCAAATTGCACATGCTATGTTTAATGTTGTTAATATGATCATGAAACTCGCACCCATTGGGGCATTTGGGGCTATGGCATTTACTATAGGCCGCTATGGCATTAGTACTTTATGGCAGTTAGGGCAGTTAATGATTTGTTTCTACGCAACTTGCCTTGTCTTTATTTTTGTAGTACTAGGCGCTATTGCTCGTTATAATGGTTTTAGTATTTCTAAACTCATCCGCCTTATTAGAGAAGAGTTACTCATTGTATTAGGAACTTCATCTTCCGAATCTGTACTTCCTCGTATGTTAAAAAAAATGGAGCTTGCTGGGTGTCATAAGTCTGTAGTTGGCTTAGTGATTCCTACAGGATATTCGTTTAACTTAGATGGTACCTCTATTTATTTAACAATGGCGGCCATTTTCGTTGCTCAAGCAACTAATACACCACTTGATCTTACTAATCAAATCACATTATTATTGGTTTTATTATTATCCTCAAAAGGAGCAGCCGCTGTAACTGGGGGTGGATTTATTGTCTTAGCGGCTACTTTATCGGCAGTTGGTCATATTCCTGTAGCAGGAATTGCATTGATTTTAGGTATTGACCGTTTTATGTCAGAAGCACGTGCTTTGACTAACTTAATTGGTAATGCTCTTGCAACTGTTGTTGTAGCTAAATACTGCGGGCAACTAGACACAGACAAATTAAATAATGCATTAAATAATCCATCCGATATAGATCAGCGCATGCTTTCAGCAACACGATAATTTATTTAAATATAAAAAAGGTAAGCTATTTTAGCTTACCTTTTCTTAACTAAATTAAATCTTGTAAAATTTGCTCATAACCTTCTTTGTAGCTAGGATACTCTGGTTGCCAGCCGATAGACTTTGCTCGTTTATTGCTCAATTTTTTACTTCCCGCTCGTCGCTGAGTTAATTGAGTGTGAAGTTCTAATACACCTAACTTTGCTTGCAACCAAGTTAATACCTCTTGAATAGAAGAGGGGGTATCATCTACACCAATATAGTAATCATTTAAAGAGTGACCTGCTTGATGATAATTAATAAGTTTGTACATCAGGTTAACTGCATCGCTGATATATATCCTATTAGTATAAAGTAGTGGCTGAGTAGGGTAGAATACGCCCTGTCTGGCTTGATTAATTAAATAAGTTCGCCCAGGACCATAAAGACCAGAAAGACGGACACTGGTTGTAGGGATACTGCTGTTGAAGGCAAGTTGTTCCATCACAAGCATACTCTTTCCTTGACTGCTTGATGGCATAGTAGGGCTATCTTCATTAACCCAGCTTCCATCATCTTGACCATAGACAGCCGTGCTAGAAACAACAAATAAATGTTTAGGCTGTTGTTGTGATTGTTTTAGCCAATTAAGCACATTTTTTAATCCATCGCAGTAGAGATTTTTATAATCAAAGTTATCTTCTCTATTCGGCGCGACACAAAAAACAATATAATCTATGTTTTTCCTAGGCCAATTCTGTGGTATTTCTGTGCGATAAAGGTCGATAGCAATACCCTTTATTTGCGGTGGGAGATGATCAACATTTCTTCTTATGCCATATACTTCCCAACCTTCGCTAGACATCGCCATACCAAGTCGTGTTCCTAAGTCTCCACAGCCAATAATCAGAACTGATTTATTCATAAGTTAGCTCTTCACTTTGTTTTGGATAAAAGATAAGCCAAATGGCTAAGGCAAGGAAAGCTATTGCTGCCCCAGCAATAGAAACACCTAGCCAACCATAGTGTGCAAATAACCATGTTGAACTAAATGAAGCAGTTGCTCCACCCATAAAATAAAGTAACATATAACAGGCGTTTAAACGATTTCTTGCATTTGGGTCTATTTTATAGACTTGATTCATAGAGGTGACATGTGTAGCTTGTACTGCTAAGTCTAACGTAATAACACCAATAATTAATAAAATAATAGAAATGTTTACAAAACCTATGGGTAGCCAAGATAACATTAATAGCGTTAAACCCAATGTAATAACTAAATTACTTTTATTTTTATCAGCGAGTTTTCCTGCATAAGGAGCTATTAAAGCACCTGCTGCACCAAATAATCCAAAGAGACCAATAGTTAAATCACTGTACTGATAATCAGAGCCCCCAAGCAGAAGGGCGATAGGTGTCCAAAATAAACTAAAAATAGCAAAATTTAAAGCACCTAATAAGCTATATAAAATTAATAGAGGGTATCTTTTAAATTGCCCCAGCGTCGAGGCGATAAGTTGATAATACCTCATCTTAATAGGTGCTGGGTAGCGCGGAAGTGTTTTTAATAATAATAAAATTATAATAAATAAAATAATGGCAGCAACGATATAAATGGTTCGCCAGTTACCAAAATAAGAACAAATACCTGCCGCTGTTCGCGCAAGTAAGATACCTAAAAGTAGTCCACTCATGATAAATCCAACAACTTTTCCTCTTTCTTTATTATTGGCAAGACTTGCAGCAAAGGGAATAATAACTTGAGCAACCACAGAAAAGAAACCAGCGATACCCGTGCCAATAAGCAACCAAGTCATATTTTGAGAAAATGCACAGATAATAAGACCAAGCATAGAAATAAAAGACATACTGACAATGAGTAAACGCCTTTCAATAAGATCACCCAATGGAACCAGCAATAACAAACCCGCCGCATAAGAGAGTTGGGCAACAGTAATAATAATCCCCGTACTACTAATTGTAATATGTAAGTCATTACTAATTGTATGCAAAAGAGGTTGTGCATAATTATTACTAGCTACACTAACGCCTGTTGCTATGGAAAGTAAAAGCACGAACCAAGGAGAAAGTTTTTTTTCTGTCATCATAACGAATATCTTTTTAAATACTAATTTATTGCCTAAACAGTTTAAATAATTTTAAATTGCGATAAAATGAGACCATTATTATTTACTTAATCAATATTAACAAATCTTTCTAATAAAATATTGTTATAACTAATAGTTTTTATAAAATTAGTTATGTGTGGTAAATTTTATACAAAATAAACTATTACTATGGAGATAAGTATGCAAATTAGATTCATTTTTACTATAACTATACTACTAAGTTTATTAATGACTGCGTGCAATAACAACTCTCCAACACAACAATATATGAAAGGGCCTTGGAGTGGACCATTTGGAACTCAAATGGGACTAACTAAACAACAGATAGAGCAGTATACGATGCTAGCTGAAATAGGCACCGATGGGCAAACGTTCGCAGGACAGGAAGTCCCTAATAATTATGGTTTAAAGTTTGATTCTGTTGTTTACTCTATTAACTCTATTGAAGGATTATGTGCCTTGTCAGTGGTAAGTAAAAGTGATAAAGACACTGCAACTTTACGACAAAAAATAGAGGACACATATGGAAAACCAACAATTGAAAGACCGGGTAAGTATGTCACTTGGGATAAGAAAAATCTAAGACCTTCTATATTGATTGCGATTAACTATATTCCTAATGGCAATGTAATTAAAGTATTTTATCCAAATGCAGATCGATGCAAATTACTTTAGTTGATATACTGTAGGCCAATATCTGGTTTACAGTATGGCCTCTTTTAATATTTTTGCCATTCAGTTATAGCCATTTATTCAAACCCCTTTCATGTGATCTATCTCTAAAGACTAAAACCATGATGTATAGTGTCTATATTAAAGTGTTTGAATAGCATATTTTTCTTTTTCGATGAGCGCATAAAGCACATGCTTAATCTGCTCTCCAGGATTGCTAACATTTTGTAAGATGAGTCCTTCAGTGAGGGCTATAAATATTTGAGCCAAAGATTCATTGGGTAAAGAGGGTTGTACTCCTTCTGATTTGAAAACAGCACATATGATTTCTCCTAGCGATTTGTTATTTTTTCGTTGCAGTTGGTAGTAATACTGTTTGAAGCTTTGGTCTCTGCTGGCAATAAGTTGCATTTCTATATCTAAAATAACGCAAATAGTATTGTTTTTTATTTGATCAATATAGCTGTTTAACCCACTTATCGAGATGGTGTTATTTTTATCGTCAATAGCAAGTGCTGATTTTAAATTGAATCTTTCTTCTGATTTAAGTTTTTCTGTGAGTTGTAGTAATAAATCATATTTATTTTTAAAATTTGAGAAGAAAGCACCTTTTGAGAAACCTGCGCTCTCAGTTATCGAGTTGATGCTTGTTTTTTCAAAACCAAATTTAATAATTTGTTCCATTGCAGCTGCAAATAACATTTTTTTTGTTTCTTGCTGTTGCTGTGTTCTCGTTTTTCTTTGCATGCTTCATGTACTTCGCTACTTCACGGATTCCAAATATTTACGCACTTTAAAAACTGTGGATCATTAGACTAAAAAAATATTGTAATTTACAAAATATTAGTATAGCATGCGAACTTTCCGATACCAAGCGGTATTCAGATTCTGATCGGTATTTGTGCTTGTGCCGAGCTAGAGCTATTTAATAGGGATTTTAATAATGAACGTAGTTTTTGTCACAGGTGCAACTGGGTTATTAGGCAGTAGTATTGTAAGAATTTTGATCGATCGCAATATTAAAGTAAAAGTATTGGCAAGGTCGGTAGAAAAAGCAAAAAAGCAGTTTCAGAGTCCATTAGTTGAGATAATTGAGGGCGATATATTAAACATAAAAGGCTTTGTTACGCATTTAAAAGGATGTGATGCGTTATTTCATTGTGCGGCTTTTTTTAGAGATAACTATAAAGGTGGCAAACATTGGGATGAACTTTTTAATACAAACGTAAAGGGTACAGAACAAATTTTAGAAGCTGCCTATGCTGCTGGAATCCGTAAGGCAGTATATACCTCCTCTATTGCAACGTTGTGTGGTAAAGAAGGGGAGCTTATTAACGAAACTATGCAACGCCCTATAGAGGGCAGTGATAATTATTATAAAAGTAAAATCTTAGCAGAAGAGAAAGTTAAAGAATTTTTAGGCAATCACCCTGACATGTTTACGACCATTGTATTGCCAGGCTGGATGTATGGCCCTTTTGATATGGGGCCAACTTCGTCTGGGCAATTAGTGTTGGATTATGTAGCTGGAAAAATGCCAGGTATATTGCCAGCAAGTTTTTCAGTAGTTGATGCTAGGGATGTTGCAGAGCACCATATTGCTTCTTTAGAAAAAGGCCGAAGTGGTGAAAAGTATCTTGCGGCAGGGCGTTATATGGAAATGAAAGATATATTCAAGTTACTTGAAAAAAGTACAGGTATAAAAATGCCAACGAAGCCTATCCCTTTATGGTTATTAAAGGCTATTGCAATGGGACATGAACTATATCACTTACTTACACGTAAACCAATTTTATTAAGTTATTCCTCAGTAAAGCTGATAGGGAATGAATATAAACGCACACACTTTAGCCATGAAAAGAGTGCCAAGGAGTTGGGGTGCAAATTTAGACCTTTAGATGAAACGTTTAAAGATGTAGTCGCTTGGTACAGGGAAAATAATTACATTTCTTAATAATCATTAGGTACTGTTATGACGGATACTATTTCAGGTGGGTTCATCCATCGCTTATTAGCTGTTGCTAAAAATAATCCAGAAGTTATTGCCATAAATAATTTAGATACCAATGATATATTAACCTACAGCGAGTTGATAAAGCTTGCTGAACGAAAATGCTATGCTCTGAAATCATTAGGTATTGAAAGAGGGGATTATGTAGCTCTTTGTCTGCCTAATGGTAAAGAGTTTGTGGGTTTTTATATTGCCTTACTGGGGTATGGAGCTATCCCTGTGCTGCTTAACCATAAGTTGATGGAGCACGAGTTGGGTAAGTATTTATCCTTGGCCAATCCTAAATTATTGATCACCGATAGCGCTACATTTGATGCTCGTCAGGGGGTTATAAGTGATTTAAACTCCTTGAGTGATGGTGTATTGTTGATCGATACACAAACGGAAGTCGACACTCAATCCTTAACAATACCGGTTCATTTTTATATTGACGATATTAATGCAGATTTTGAGAGATTAATATTGCCCACTAATGATCAGGTGGTTTCCGTTCAATTTACCTATAGAGGGTATGGAAGACCTGTTAAAGTTATTCACCAGTATGCCTCTCTAACCCAATCAAGCGATGGTTTGCATCAGAATTTTCATCCACAGGGAGTTGGCTCTGTTCATTTAGTTTCACTTCCTTTGTATGCGATCTTTGGCCTAACGGTTTTGATGGTTTTCCCATTGAGCATTGGCGCCACCATGTTAATCACTAATAGCTTACTAAACAGGAATTTGGCAGAGGTATTGTCAAATAATCAAGTGTCCTTTGCGTGTTTGATACCTGACATTATTAAATACTTTAATAAAAAGTTAAAACGCCAAAAGGGGGATAAATTGCCACTACACCCCAAGTTAATGCTGTACTCTGGTGGTGGTCACTTGCCTAAATTTGAAGCACAGAAATTAGCTGATCTATTAGGTTGCAATACGGTACTTCAGGGGTATGGTTTAACAGAGAGTTTTCCCGTTATTGTACAAAGCTCTATTGCTAAAAATGCTGAAGGTGCAATGGGTAGAGCAATCTCAAACGTTAACATTCGAGTAGTCGACGAGCAAGGCAATGATGTCGAAGTAGGTAAGGTTGGGGAGCTTATAGCTTATAGCCCATACATTGATATGGGATATGCACAAGATGAAACCCAAGCGTTAGATGATTTTTGTAAAGGTAAGTGGCTACATACAGGTGATCTTGTTTGGCAAGATGCAGAAGGTAATTTTTTCTTTTGCTGCCAGCGTTTAAGTATTACTAAAATAAAATCACAAATGGTTGATCTTAAAGAAATAGATAAATACACCTTACAGCATCCCAATGTTGTAAAGGCATTCACATATGTTGAGCGAGATAACGAAGAGGCTAATTTTTTAAATCTTTGTGTCATGGTCAATGATGACTCTATTACGAAAGCTAGTTTATCAACACATTTGAGCAGCTATTTGTCACCTTTCAAAGTTCCTAAGCATATAGAGATCATGAGGGAGGCGGTAGGTGATGGATATTAACAAAAATAATAAGCCACCTTCAAAAGTTATAGCTGTGTTTGATTTCGATGGAACAATAACAAATAGACATACTTTCTGGCGCTATATGCGTTATGTGGCAGGTAATAGAAAATTTTATACAGGAATTTTTATCTTATTACCACAAATTATTTTAGTGCTATTAAAGATCGTACCTATTATGCAGGCGCGTACGAAGTTTATTAAACGATTTTTAGGTGGCATTACAGTAAAAGAAGAGAAGGGTAATGCTTTAAATTTTGTGAACAATAATATTGTTAATTATTTACGACCTGAGGCTATGCGACGCCTGAAATGGCATCAGGAAGAGGGGCATACTACTATTTTGATCAGTAATTCGCCAGAAAATTATTTAGTCCCTTGGGGAGAATCAGTTAACTTTTCTTATATCAGTGGCACGCGGTTAGAGGTTGTTGATGGTCGGCTAACAGGAAAAGTACAAGGGAGGGATTGCGTTTCAGAGGAAAAGGTTACCCGATTAAAACAAATTATTGGAGATGAGAGGGATGATATTTTTATTTTTGCATATGGTGACTCTTCTGGAGATAAAGATTTACTAACCTATGCAGATGCAGCTTTTTTTAAAAATTGGTATTAAAAAGGGAATATTTATGCAAAATAAATTAAGTGAGGTTGCTGTTTTAATCGTTGGTTCTGGTCCCATTGGTATGAGTATGGCTATTCTTCTTAAAATGAGAGGGATTAGTTATCGAATAGTAGAAAAAAACTCTGGTCCGTCCACATCTACAAAAGCTATTGCCATTCACTCTCGATCATTAGAAATATTCAGGGAGATGGGGGTTGCAGATAAAATGGTGGAAGCAGGTTTTGCAATTAAGAATTTCTCTATACAGGCTAAGGATAAGAAAGTACTTAACTATGATTTTTCTTTATTAAACACTGCCTATCCTATACTACTCAGTTTACCTCAACCTCAAAGTGAGAAAATTTTAATTGATAAGTTGTCAGAGTTAGGGGTAAATATTGAGTGGAATACTGAGTTCTTACAGATGGAACAAAATGATGAGCATGTAGTATCAACAATTAAACATCTAGATGGAACAGAGGAAAAAATAAAAAGCAATTGGCTATTCTGTTGTGAAGGCGCTAGAAGCTCCATAAGAAAAAGTTTAAATATTGCATTCGATGGCGACTCTTATAATAAGTTTTTTATGTTGGCGGATGCTGATATCGAGTGGTCAGGTAAAAAGGATGAGGGGGTATTCTTTTTAGGTAAAAAGAACGGTTATGTTGCCGTAGCACCAGTTGATGGACAGGGACGTTATCGTTTATTTGTTGAAATGTCTTATGAGTTGCCTCCCGAAGATCAACGGCCTGCTCTAGATATTGAAACATTTGAGCGTATCTGTGCCGAGCGAGGGCAACCAATGAAACTGTCTAATATAGGCTCAACTACGATAGCAACATTCCAACATAGACAAGTTAAAACGGTTAGAAAAAACAGGGTGTTTTTGTTGGGTGACTCTGCACATATTGGTAGTCCAATTGGCGGTCAGTGGATGAACTTAGGCATCTCTGAGGTTTATAACCTAGTTTGGAAAATAACCTATGTAGAGCAGGGGTTAGCCAAGGAGTCTTTGTTAGATAGCTATCAAAATGAGCGCTATCCAGTCACGATGACTGTTGAGAAAACGGCTCATACTTTAACAAGGCTTATTACGATTACAAATCCAGTATTAGTAAAGCTGCGTAACGGCATTTTACCATTGGTTAGCCGCTTAAAGAAGGTGCAATACAAATTGCCACGACTTATATCTGGGCACAGTTATAACTATTGTAAAACGGCTTTGG
>CAYNAM010000084.1:0-11069 GCA_964395065.1 uncultured Ventosimonas sp. | reverse complement strand
CTATGAAATAGTCGGTGATAAAATAAATATTCGAGCTAAGGACTTTAGCCCTATAAAAGCTGATCTCGTAAAACTAAGTTCTTTACCTCCTGAATCTGGTGCTGCTTCTAATCTTTGTGGTAATTTGGCATCAACTAATATGACGGCTATTTATAATTGTATGCAACCTAATGGATATGTGACGTTTGTTGGGCCTGGAATTCCAGGTGAGCAAGATGGGTCTGATAGTGCTTATAATAGAGGGAGTCAAAACTCGGGCGGTTGGAATGCTATTAGTATGGGGGCAGCACCGATGGCGAGCGTGACTTATACGAGCACTTGTGTTGCAAGGAATGTAACTCCTGTTGTGTTGTTCCCCACAATAACAGAAGCAAGTTTAAATGAGGGTAATGTTGTTCGTAATGATTTTACAGTTACAGTTGAGTGTGATAACAATGCGATAGCTAATGCAAGCTCAGGAAGTACACTCTTAGGTTTGCAAGCTTCCTATTCAGCTTATGCTGCTGCTGAGAAGCTTGGTTTGGTCAATGGTGAGGGTGGGGTCAAATACCTGTTATCTGATGATTATGACAGTAGTTCTAATACTGCTAAAGGTGTTGGAATTGCATTGTCTAATGCGGCAACTGGATTATCGATGAATTTTGTTGGTTGGAGTAGTTGCACAGTTAGCGGTTGCCCTGCAACACCTGCTTCTGGTTGGTATCCTGTGGCTTCAGGGGCACAAGTTAGTAGTAATACGGCAAATGGTTACACAACATACACAACACAGTTTACAGCGACATTAATGAAGATTCCTGGGCAGAAGGTTACACCTGGTAAAGTTAAAGCTACGGCTTATGTGCTTGTAAGAGTGCAATAATGGAGATATTTAATAGGATGAAAAATAGAAACTATCTAGAATGTTGTCTATTTTTATGGTTGAGTATGAGTGTATCAACACTTTCTTTTGCAGGTATTATGGCTGAAACAACAAGGCTTATTTTTCCTGAGGGTGCCACGGAGCGTAGTTTAATGTTGGCTAATACGAATAATTATCCTGTTCTTGTACAAACATGGATAGATAATGGTGATGTTAATAATACGCCTGAAAAAACAAGTGCTCCTTTTATTGTGTTACCTACAGTCTTTAAAATGGGAGCAAGTGAAGTTAAAGGAATACGAATCGTATTTAAAAATCAAAGTTTACCCAGAGATAGAGAGTCTGTATTTTGGTTAAATTTGTATGAAATACCACCTACCAATAATAAAGCTTCTGCTACAGATGAAGCTAAATTATTGGTTGCTATGAATACGCAAATGAAGATATTTTATCGTCCTAAAAAATTGACCCAAAAAATAAATACCCTTCAAGACCATTTACAGTTCACATTGATGAAAGATAAAGATAGGTTAGTTCTTGTTTGTCATAATCCAACCCCATACTATGCCTCTTTTTCCTCTCTTAAGTTACTTTCAGCTGGAAAAGAATATAAGCCTGATTCTAAACTAGATATGATGGTATCCCCATTCTCGACAGACCAGTTTGTTTTTAGGGCTAACGATATACCAAAAGGGCGAAGCATTGACTTAGAGTTTATGTTGATTACGGATACAGGTTTGTCTCAAAAAGGCGAAAAGAAATCAATCTTTACTAGTCAGTAATTTACAAGCGTGCTTACACGTTTTAAACTGCGCAGATTAATAATGCTATGGACGAATAAATGATCAGTAAAGATAAAATGACGCTTATATTATTGCCTTTTGCGGGTGGTAATGCTTATTCTTATCGGGATATGTTAAGCAATTTACAAACAACCTTTGATGTATTGTTGCCGGAGTTACCCGGAAGAGGTTCTTTATCTAACCAACCTTTGATAGATGATGCTCATTACTTGACTGATTACCTTATTAATCAGGTAATTGAATCACTTACTCCTTCTAAACCATACATCCTTTATGGGCATAGTATGGGTGGTTTATTGACTTACTTAATTACGCAGAAAGTTTTGCAGAGAGGCTTAACACAACCTAAACATTTGATTGTTTCTGGGCGTAATGCTCCCTGCTTTAAACGTGAAAAGCAGGTACATGGTTATCCGTCAACAACATTTTGGTCTGAAATAAACGCAATGGGGGGGCTACCCAAAGCACTTTTGGAGAATAGGGAATTACAGGCCTATTTTGAACCGATTATTAGAAATGATTTTAAACTTGTTGAAACCTACCATTATGTTAAGCCTGAAGTTGTGTTTGATTTACCAATGACGGTTTTTTATGGTGATCAAGACAATATGACGAAAGAGTCAGTGGAAGCTTGGCAGCAAGAGAACAAACAGCCGATTAAGTTTATTGAAATGAAAGGGAATCATTTCTTCATTTTTAACCATGTGACAGAGATAACAAATTATATAAACTCATTAGCTAGTTTGTAATAGTAAAAAAGGGGAAGTTTTCCCCTTTTATTGATTAGGCTTTAGGTAGTGTTACACCTGTTTGCCCTTGGTATTTACCTCCACGATCTTTATAAGAAACCTCACAAACCTCGTCAGATTCCAAAAATAACATTTGTGCGACACCTTCATGGGCATAAATTTTGGCAGGTAGATTGGTTGTATTTGAAAACTCTAAAGTAACGTGGCCTTCCCACTCGGGTTCTAAAGGGGTGACATTAACAATAATACCACAGCGTGCATAGGTACTTTTCCCTAAACAAATGGTCAAAACATTACGAGGGATACGAAAATATTCAACAGTCCGGGCAAGCGCAAAGGAATTGGGAGGGATAATACAGACATCACCTACTATATCAACAAAGCTCTTGTCATCAAAGTGTTTCGGATCTACAGTTGCTGAGTGGATATTGGTAAATACTTTAAATTCGTTTGCACAGCGAACATCATAACCATAGCTAGAAACACCGTAAGAAATAAGCTTTTCAGTCCCCTCAGTACGAACTTGACGCTCAACAAAAGGTTCTATCATGCCATGTTCTAATGCCATACGGCGTATCCACTTATCAGCTTTAATACTCATACCAAAAATCCCTAATACCGTTAAAAATTGTAAGCGATTTTAGCAGAGAGTGTTGTTGGGTTCTATTATTTAAATGGATTTTTAGCCATATGGCTGAGCTAAGTTAATGTCTCTTGTATAAAAAATTATAGTTTGATAGTTAATTTTTTGTATTTAGCCTAATTAGTCAGTTATGCATATTGATCACTTTAATACTATGACTTTGCAAAAATGAGTTTTTGCATAATTTTTTAAAATAATAATATGAAAACAGGTGCCTAATATGAAAACAAAATATTTTTTAGCAACTATTACCGAGCTTGATAGTTGTCCTTTTGATCCTACTAAGCCAGTAGTACCAGAAGAAACAGTTAACCAGTCGTTATTAACTGCTGCAAATGGACAAAAAACAGCAGTTATAGATACATTGGAACGTTTAGTCAATATTGAGTCAGGGTCTGCCGATGCTGTGGGCATGGCAGAAATGAATGATTTATTAGAACAAGAATTAAAAGGCTTAGGCTTTACAGTGACTAGACATCCTACCACAGGGTCAACCGCTGATCGAGTGAGTGTTGGTGATAATATCGTCGGTGTGCTACATGGCAATGGCGGTAAAAATATCATGCTTCAAGCACATCAAGACACTGTTTATGCCAGAGGCGCTTTAGCCAAAGCACCTTTTCGAGTAGAGGGTGATCTTGCTTATGGCCCCGGCATTGCTGATGCTAAAGGTGGTATCGCCGTTATTTTGCATAGTTTGAAGTTATTAAAAGCACAAAACTTTAAAGATTTTGGAACAATTACAGTACTGTTTAATACGGATGAGGAGCAAAGTTCAGTAGGTTCAAAAGATCTTATCACCTCAACAGCGAAGTTAAGCGATTATATTTTATCTTTTGAACCAACAAGCGTAGATCCAGAAGGATTAACGTTAGGTGCTTCAGGTATTGGCACTGCTACAGTTGCTATTACCGGACGCGCGGCTCATGCTGGGGCAGAGCCAGAAAAAGGTGTTAATGCTATTGTTGAGGCAGCCGACTTGGTATTACGCACCGCTGATTTGGATGAAGGGAGCGGTGGTTTACGTTTTACATGGACGATGGCCCAAGGGGGAGAGGTTAGAAATATTGTGCCTGCTAATGCTAGTCTAACGGCGGATATACGTTATCCTAGCAATGATAAATTTAACTCTTTTGTAAATGATCTTAAAGCTCGTGTAGCGAAGCAAAAGCTTCCAGAGGCTAAAATAAATCTTGATATTGCTACGGCTCGCCCAGCATTTGATGTGAAAGAACCAGACCAGTTACTGATCGATAAAGCCATAGAAATTTATAAGTCCATTGGTTATACTCTAGAGGTGTTTCCTAAATCTGGCGGTGGAACAGATGCCGCTTTTGCAGCGTTATCGGGAAATCCAGTAATTGAAGGGTTGGGGCTGCCAGGAGTGGGATACCATACAACGACAGCAGAGTATATTTCTACAGAAGCTATACCAAGAAGATTGTATTTAACGGCTAAATTGATGATGAATTTAGCACAAAGTAACTAACTTTATCGGTTTAAACCCTCTTAAGAGTCAAATAAAATAGACGTTTAAGAGGGTTTTTATTAATAAAATAATGGCTGATAATTGCCAAACGGAGAAAGTCTAATTTGCCATTAAGTCGTATTGCTGTGATAAAGAAAGGTTTGTTATTGTATAGAACTTAACTATTTGAGTGTTTGTTGTAGTATTAGTAACAACAAGTTTAAGGGTGAAAATAGAAAGCAAGATAAGAGTATTTTATCCATATATAATGTTATATTGCTTGTAATAGATAACTCTTAAATAGTATTCCTTTATAAAGAAAATAGATTAATAATCATGATTAAACTAATAAAACGAATAATAATTATCTTCTTGCTACTCTGTATTATTGCGGTATCTGGCTACTTATCATTAAGAGGATTTTATAATGCGAGATATTATCAGTACTATATAGAATCTCCTGTGTTTGCTTGGAATCAGATGCGTACAGTTGAGTTAGCAGGTGTCCCCAGTAATGCATTCAATGAGGTTAATTTAAATGCCAAAGTCATGGCTTGGTCTGATAATCAAGAGCGTGTTGACTGGTTGATTCGATTATTTCGATTTAACGAGCTAGCGGCCAAAGAAAAAGAAAATCATACATTATTGTGTGATTTGCAAGCATACCGTAAAAAACACCCGATGACTGGTAATTATTATGATTCTCTTTTCCCCAAAGCTGAAAAACCAAGGTTATACAAACAACAACGAGAAGACCAAGAGAATTATATAAAAACGTTAACACAAGACTGGCAGAAGATATTAGCACTTCCTTGTGGAGTTAAATCATGAAATATAAATTTATAAAATACACTGCTGTATTCTTTTTGTTGGTTGGTATTTCTGCTTATATTATAGATCAAACAATTGATGAAGGGCTTTTATACCAATCACAACAAAATTATCAATTAGAGGCGGCAACGCTATCTTATAATCCTGTGGTTGAACAGCAAAAAGATATGGCGGCTAAACAAAAGTTGGCTTTATTAAATAATATTCAATTGTATGATTTTTTAGCGCGTAGTCAACAGGTTAAAGGTGCTAGCCAGTTTGCAAATACCTTGGTATCACTTAATAATAAAATGGGAGTTATACCCAATGAGAAAGATCAGCCGAAGTTTTTTACGAAAGAGAACGCCGCATGTCGTTTGTTAGAAAACAGGTCACGCAAATCTATTCCCGAAGCTACCTCAGTCTATCGTGAGTATCAACATCAATTTGGTGATACTTTAAAATTATCCCTAACTAAAGAGCAATTAAATAACCTTTGGCAATCTGTGCATTGTCAGCTATAGCACTAAAAGAACTCACGACGAAACGGTGGTAGAGCATTTAGCAAGGCTTTACCATAGCTTTTATTTTGAATAATACGGCGATCTAGCAGCGTGATTGTACCTTTATCTTGTTCTGTGCGAATTAAGCGACCACAGGCTTGTACTAAGCGTAACGAGGCATCAGGAACAGTGATTTCCATAAATGGATTACCGCCACGCTTTTCAATCCATTCGGCTAATGAGGCTTCAATAGGGTCGTCAGGAACAGCAAACGGAATTTTGGCAATAATAACATGTTCGCAATACTTACCAGGTAAGTCAACACCTTCAGCCAAGCTAGCCAGACCAAATAAAATACTGGTTGAACCTTTATCAATACGTGCTTTATGTTGTTTTAATAACTCTTGTTTAGAATAGCTGCTTTGCATCAAGATGCTTTTTTGTTGCTCTTTAGAAAGCCCTGAAAATACATCTTGCATTTGCTTTTTAGAAGAAAAAAGCACCAGTGAACCCTTATTATCTTTGGTGAGCTCAGGAATCAATTTAATGATATCATCCGTATGTTCTTTGGCATCTCGCGGGTCAGCCAAGGTTTTAGGAACACGCAATAGGCCGACTTCTTCATATTGAAATGGACTGGGGACAACACACGTTACCGTAGAGTCGGGTAGCCCTGCCTGCATTTTAATGCGGTCGAATTTTCCTAATGCCGTCAAGGTAGCAGAGGTAAGCAGTGCTCCATGAGCTGTATTCCAGAGGCAACGCCTTAGTGTTTCAGCAGCTAAAATGGGGCTAGCATTAACTTCAATATCAAGGTAATTACCTGAGGTTAATAAGGTTAACCAACGGGCATGGGGGGCAACGCCTTCTTTATCTATTAGGCTAAAAGTTGCCCATAACTCCCAGTTACCTTCGGCTCTTGCTAATAAGGCAGCAAAGGCAGGATACCAATCTTCTGCTACATACGAGGGAATGCTTAGGCTTGCTTTTCCATCGATAGCTTGTTTTAACTGCTCAGCTAAACGCGTTAAGTAGTCAACGAGTAGGGTAAAGCCCTTTTTTAGTTCGGTGGCTTGGTTTGTGATTTCGTCAGGAACAACACCATGCGCGAAGCGATAACGAGCAGGTTCCTGTTGGTCATTGGGGTGTTCTGGAATCGTAAATAACTGAGTTAAAGTGGTTAACATGAAGTGCAGTTGTTCTTTTAATGAGGGAATGAGCTCTGGCACTTTCTCGAGAATTTTTCCAAAATCACCCGCTGGCGCGTACTGTTTTAAAAGTTTTGTTAGGGTTTTAGCAGTTTGATCTAGCCAATCACTGGTTGATTGTAAACGAGTAAAATGAGCAAAGTGATTAATCGCTTTGTCGGCAAGATGATGGCCTTCATCAAAGATATAAATACTCTCTTGTGGCGCGGGAAGTATCATGCCACCGCCTAGGGACAAATCAGACAGAACCATATCATGATTAGTGACGATTACATCAGCCTCGTCTAGTTGTTGGCGTGCTTTAAAAAAAGGGCACTGCTGAAAATTGGTACATAACCGATTTGTACATTGGCTGTGGTCGGTGGTGATTGTTTGCCAGACTTCGTCAGTGATTGGGTCTTTCCAATCATCGCGATCCCCATTCCAACGACCACCGGCTAGCTTATCCAGCATGGATTTATAAAAATCAGTATCTATTTTTTCTGCGGGCTGAGATGTATCCTCAAATAAAAACTCCGTTCCATATTGATCTTCTTGGAGTAGGCGGTCTAGTTTTGTGAGGCAAAGATAACGTCCACGCCCTTTGGCAAGTGCGTAACTAAATTTTAATTCTGTATTTTTTGCGATGTCAGGTAAATCTTTGTAAATTATCTGTTCTTGTAGCGCGATTGTTGCGGTAGAGATAATCAGTTTTTTTTCTTCAAATTGTGCACAAGGTATTGATGCAAGGGTATAGGCAACGGTTTTTCCTGTGCCTGTTCCAGCTTCTACTGCTATAATAGCAGGATCATTAACACGCTGATTTTTTTCATCGGTTTTAATCGTACCAAAGACTTTTGCAATTTCTGCTATCATAAGTCTTTGACCATACCGTGGCTTTAACCCTTTTTTATCTAAAAAGGTGGAGTAAGCTTGTTGTATAGTTGTTTTGAGTTCGTTACTGAGCATGCGAAACCTAGTGAAGAATAAGTTAACTAGTTTACCTTATGCCAAAAAGATAAGTAAGGAGTTATTATGGAAGTTTTATATATTTATGATCATTGTCCCTTTTGCGTGAAACCACGCATGATTTTTGGATTTAAGAACCGCCCGTATACTATTACTTATCTATTAAATGATGACGAAGAAACCCCCATAAAGATGATTGGGCAAAAAATGTTGCCTATTTTACAAGAGGGCGATCACTATATGGCAGAAAGTATGGACATTGTTACGCATGTTGACCAACTAGATGGCAAGCCTGTGTTAACGGGGGCTTCAAATCCTACTGTTATTGCTTGGATTGATAGCGTATACGATAATTTCAACAGACTGGTTATTCCTCGTTATGCAAATAATTCAACATTGCCTGAGTTCGTAACCGCTGAGGCCAGAGCTTATTTTACACGGAAGAAAGAGGCGCTATTAGGGGATTTTGCAACACTTTTTGAACAAACAGAGGTGCGTGTTGCTGAAATGAATAAAAAGCTTTTAGAGCTAGAGCCATTGATTAAATCTACTTCTGCGTGTAATGGTGAGTGGTCCGAAGATGACATTCATTTATTCCCTATCTTACGTGGTCTTTCTATGGTGGAAGGGGTTGTTTACCCTGAAAAAGTTAATCACTATCGTCAAACCATGTCAGCTTTAACTGGCGTGCCATTATTTACTATCAGCTAAATAGGATAGGGATATTGTTATGTTAAAAACGGAGCAATTCATTACACCTGTTATTATGTCGGGCGGTTCTGGAACAAGGTTATGGCCCCTGTCTCGACAGGCTAGACCTAAACAATTTTTAGCATTAACAAGTCAATATTCGTTATTACAAGAAACCATTAAGCGTTTAGCAGGTGTTGAAAAACAAACCTCTATTATTATCTGTAATGAAGAGCATCGTTTTTTAGTTGCAGAACAATTACGTGAAATCGACCAACAGGCGACTATTTTGTTGGAACCTGTAGGAAAAAATACTGCACCCGCTGTAGCATTGGCTGCTTTTAAAGTAGCCAAAGAAAACCCAGAGGGAATTTTATTGGTTTTAGCTGCGGATCATGTGATCCACAATGTCAATGCTTTTGAAAAAGCCATTGGTCGTGCCATTTTATTGGCGAAGCAGAATTACTTAGTGACGTTGGGTGTTTTACCAACTGCCCCGGAAACGGGTTATGGCTATATCGAACAAGGTAAATCATTAGCCGATGACAGTTATCAGGTGAAACAGTTTATTGAAAAACCTAATATTGAAAAAGCAAAACACTATCTAAAATCAGGTGGTTATTATTGGAATAGTGGTATGTTTGTATTTTCAGCTCAAACTTATTTAGCAGAGTTAGAAAAATATCAACCGACTATTTATCAATGTTGCCAAAAAGCCATGCAATCCACTACGATTGACATTGATTTTACACGTATCGATAAAGAAATTTTTAGTGAATGCCCCTCTGACTCTATTGACTATGCTGTGATGGAAAAAACAGATAAAGCAGCAATGGTTGCTTTAGATGCAGGGTGGAGTGATATAGGTTCTTGGTCAGCATTATGGGATACCATAAATAAAGACAGTAATGGCAATAGTGTTCAAGGTGATGTATTGCTTGAGCAAACAACGAATAGTTTAATTTATGCCAGCAATCGTCTTGTTACAACGTTAGGGATTGATAATATGATTGTGGTTGAAACAAAGGATGCTGTGTTAGTCGCCACAAAGGATAAAATCCAACAAGTTAAATCTATTGTTAATACGTTGCAGCAACAAAATAGAGCAGAGATTGTGAATCATACCAAGGTTTATCGGCCTTGGGGTTTCTATGACAGTATCGATATTGGTGAGCGTCATCAAGTTAAACGTATTACCATAAAACCGGGGGCTAAATTATCTTTGCAAAAACATCACCACCGAGCTGAGCATTGGGTTATTGTGAAAGGAACGGCTAAAATTACCAAGGGTAATGAAACTTATTTATTGACAGAAGACCAATCAACCTATATTCCGATTGGTGAAATACACTCGTTAGAAAACCCAGGTAAAATTGCATTAGAGTTGATTGAGGTGCAATCAGGATCTTATCTTGGAGAGGATGATATTATTCGATTAGAGGATCGATATGGACGCTAATATACTGTTAACCCAACCTAAAATTAGTGTTATTACTGCAACGTTTAATGCGGCGAGTTGTTTACCAGTGTTAATCGAAAGCTTACAGAATCAAACAGACAAAGATTTTGAGTGGGTTATCGCCGATGGTGGTTCTACGGATGAAACGTTAGCGCTGTTAGAGGGTATTAATGATTTAAATATAAAAATAACCTCTCAGCCAGATTTTGGTATTTATGATGCACTTAATCGGGGGATTAAAGTATCATCTGGTGATTATTATGTCGTTATTGGTGCTGACGATTGGTTTTTTAGTAATGCTATTCATGATTTTCGACAAGCTATCAGTGAGGGTATTGATATTATCACGGCGAATATCAAACAAGATAATAAGATTATTAGCCCTTTAAATAAAAAGCCTTGGCTTTTTGGTATGCAAAGTTATATTTCGAATCATGCAGTTGCCACTCTTTTTAGTAAAAAGCTTCATACAACATTTGGTTATTATTCTAATAAATTTCCTATTGCGGCAGATAACCTCTTCGTTCTAACTGCGATGAAGGGGCATTCAACAACACTAAAACAGATTCCTAGTGTTTTGGGAGAGTTCACATTAGCGGGATTAAGTAATACTGATATTCTAGGGACACTGGTAGAAAACTTCAGAGTACAAATAAAAGTGGGTAGCAATAAGTACCTTCAAATAACACTTTTATTTTTACGATTGCTCAAGCATATCACTAGGTTTTAATAGAAAATATGTGTAAATTGGCTGTTATTATCCCTTTATATAATAAAGAATCTTCCATTGTTCGGGCAATTCATTCAGTGTTGGAGCAAAGTGTTGACTTTCAGCAATTAATCATTATTGATGATGGATCTACTGCTAATAGTTTACACGTTGCCAATCAGTACCAAGATAAAAGAATTAGTGTTATTTATCAAACTAA
>CAYNAM010000083.1:0-11109 GCA_964395065.1 uncultured Ventosimonas sp. | reverse complement strand
TTAATAAACAACAACTTGACTGGCATATTGATTGGTCTTTATCAGGCTTACCCTTTCTCACTGAACCAGGACAACTTTTAGCCTCTATTAGCGAGAGCATTCAATCAGTAACTGGGCTGACCACCAAACCATCGACTAGCGGGGGAACATCCGATGGTCGATTTATTGCTACACTAAATTGCCAAGTAGTCGAGTTAGGACCTATTAACGAAACAATTCACCAAGTCAATGAGCACGTCAACGCAGAAGACTTAAACTTATTGACTGAGATTTATTACCAAACTTTAGAGCGACTTTTAGCGGAATAATTTATTATCATGTTAATATGCCCCCTCTGCAACGAACCTTTCTCCAATACAGAAAAGACCGTCAGCTGCATTAATAACCATACCTTTGACAGAGCCAAACAGGGCTATTTAAATCTACTACCTGTCCAGCATAAAAATAGCCGTGCTCCAGGCGACAACTTAGAAATGGTTCTCGCTCGCCGAGAATTTTTATCTGCTAATCACTATGCTCCGTTAGCCGAACGCTTTGCAATGATAGTACAGCAAAAAAATCCTACGAATTGGTTAGATGTAGGCTGTGGAGAAGGATATTATACTCAAAAAATTGCCGAGTCACTCCCTCATGCACAAGGCTATGCACTTGATATTTCACGTGATGCTGTCAAGCAAGCATGTAAACTTAACAAACACATACATTGGCTTGTTGCTAGCATGGCACGCATTCCCATAGCCGATCAACAAAGTGATTTAATTGCCACTATATTTAGCCCTTTCAATTGGCAAGAAGCTTTACGTGTACTTCATAAGAAAGGAGGTATTTTACGATTAGGTCCTACCGCAGAACATCTACTTGAGTTAAGAGAAATACTTTATGATGAAGTACGCCCCTATCGGGATGATAAACATCTTTTACAACTACCCAATGAATTAAAACTCGACTTCACCGACTTTTTAAAATTCGAATTAACACTTACAAAAGTGCAAGACCGTAAAAACTTACTAGCAATGACACCTCATGGCTGGCGTGCTAGTGCTGAGAAAAGACAACATGTCATTGAACATGACCTAACAGTTACTGTATCAGTCCGTTATGATTACTTTAAATTTATTTGAGTCAAAATAATGAAACAAACAGATATTGAGATCTACTTAAAAGACTGCGACCTTTCAAAAATCACGCAATGGTTAGCCAGCTGTTTAGGTGAATGCACACCATGGCAACAACAAAACAAAGTCTTTAAATGTAGAACCCTTAAAAAAAATATTACAATTACTTGGTATGAGAAAGCCGTTGGTAACTGGCACTGCCTTTATATCATTAGTGAACATTTACCATGGACTGATGATCTACAGTGCGCTCTCGATGCCAATAGAGCTCTCAATATAGAAATTCGTTGCACCCCAAATAGTTGGTCTGAAACAGAAGATGATCAACAAAACATATGGCTAAAAATAATAAATCAAACCGCTACCAATATCTCATGGAACACATAAATCCACACTTACAATTGTTTTTAATAAAAAAGCTTATTAAAAAGATTGTATTAAATTAAAAAAGTTTTACTAAATGATTTTACTTAATGGCAAATCAGACTTAGAATAGTCAGTTAAAAAATTAGTAAAGATAGTTTATAATTGAACTTTTTAAAAAACTACCTATCTTAATCAACATTATTATAAAGGAAGAGGTGGACAGTTTTATGCCTGAAACAACCGTTACAGCACTTTCTCAAAACCTAGGCTTTGCTGTTTATATATTTGCTGTTATCGCACTAGTAGGTTTCGTTGTTGCGCTGGCTTCAATACTAGGTGGTAGAGCTTTTGGCCGAAATAAAAACACACCCTTTGAAGCTGGACAACTTCCAACCGGCACAACAAAAATTAGATTTTCGGCTAAATTCTATCTCGTAGCGATGCTATTTGTAATTTTTGATATCGAAGCATTATTCCTATTTGCTTGGGCAGTCTCTCTAAAGGATGCAGGCTTATTAGGTTTTGGTTGGGCTAGTTTTATAGAAGCTACTGTTTTTGCCCTTATTTTATTAGCGGGTCTTGTTTACATTATGCGCCTTGGTGTTCTTAACTGGGCTCCTCAAGATCACAAAAACAAACTGAATAAATAAGAGTACCCTCAATGAAATACACACTAACTCGCATTGACCCTAATGCTACAAATGATACCTATCCTATTGGTGAAAGAACTATTGTTGACGACATGTCAGAAGATCTTGCCAATAAGGGAATATTCATGGGCAAACTAGACAATGTACTAAATAAAGTAGTAAATTGGGGGCGTAAAAACTCACTATGGCCTTATAATTTTGGTATCTCTTGTTGCTATGTAGAAATGACCACTGCGTTCACAGCAGTTCATGATATTGCAAGGTTTGGCGCTGAAGTAATTCGCGCATCACCGCGTCAAGCAGACTTTATGGTGATTGCAGGAACTTGCTTTGTTAAAATGGCACCTGTTATTCAGGAGCTTTATGAACAAATGCTTGAACCTAAATGGGTGATTTGCATGGGGTCTTGTGCTAATTCAGGCGGCATGTATGATATTTACTCAGTTGTACAAGGCGTAGATAAATTCTTACCCGTCGATGTTTACGTCGCAGGTTGCCCTCCTCGGCCTGAAGCTTTTTTACAAGCACTACTATTATTACAAGACACTATTGCTGAGGAACGTAGACCTCTTTCTTGGGTAGTTGGTGATCAAGGTGTGTATCGTGCCGAAATGACGCCGCAAAAAGTAAAGTTAAGAGAAAAACGTATAAAAGTTAAAGAACTTAGAACGCCTGACCAAGTATAAAACTTATTATTAACTGTGATTTAGACTATTAAGTGGCTGAAACTATGACACTAAAAATGGCGATGACCGTACCGCCTTACAAGGCTGATGACCAAGAAGTTGTAGCTGAGTTACTCACTCGCTTTGGTGATCAAGCGCTAACGATTCAACCCCAAACCAAGGTAGGTTGCCCTATTGTATGGGTAACGCGTGAACGCCTAATGGAAGTGATGCGTTTTCTACGCGAATCGCCTCGTCCATATGTCATGCTATATGACCTACACGGGATTGATGAGCGCCTAAAAACACATCGTGAAGGACAACCTGACGCAGACTTTACGGTTTTTTACCATCTCATATCCATGGAACGTAATAGTGATATTATTATTAAAGTTCCTTTACTTGATGGCGATTTAAATGTGCCAACGCTGATACCTATATGGCCTAATGCGAACTGGTATGAGCGTGAAGTTTATGACCTATATGGTATTCACTTTAAAGGTCACCCTCGCCTATTTAGAATGCTACTCCCTCCCACTTGGGAAGGACACCCCCTTCGCAAAGACTATCCAGCAAGAGCTACAGAGCAAGAACCATTTCAGCTAACCGTAGCTAAGCAAATCCGTGAACAAGAAGCCATGCGTTTCAAACCCGAAGACTGGGGAATGACAACACATGATGAAAACTACGATTACATGTTTCTAAACGTTGGACCTAACCATCCATCTGCTCATGGTGCATTCCGCTTAGTATTACAACTTGATGGCGAAAATATTTTAGACTGCGTCCCCGAGATTGGTTATCACCATCGTGGTGCTGAGAAAATGGCTGAACGCCAATCTTGGCATAGTTATATTCCCTATACTGATCGCATCGACTACCTTGGCGGAGTAATGAACAACCTCCCCTACGTACTTGCGGTAGAAAAGCTGGCTGGAATCACTGTACCTGATCGTGTTAATTGCATACGCGTAATGATGGCAGAATTCTTCCGAATCTTAAACCATTTGTTATTCTTAGGAACTATGGTACAAGATATTGGGGCCATGTCACCTGTATTCTATACCTTTACCGACCGCCAAAAAGCTTATGATGTTGTAGAAGCTATTACTGGCTTTCGTATGCATCCTGCATGGTTCCGTATTGGTGGTGTTGCTCATGACTTACCTAATGGTTGGGATCGTCTAGTACAAACATTTATTGACTGGTTCCCTAAACGCCTTGATGAATACCAGAAAGCCTGTTTATCTAACAGCATCACCATAGGCCGTACTAAAGGTGTAGCACAATATAACACCAAAGAAGCTTTAGAATGGGGTATCACTGGAGCAGGATTACGAGCAACAGGTTTTGACTTTGATGTGCGAAAAGCACGTCCCTACTCAGGTTACGAAAACTTTGAATTTGAAGTTCCTCTGGCTAATAATGGTGATGTCTACGACCGCATGATGGTAAAAGTTGAAGAGATGCGTGAAAGCACTAAAATCATCACTCAATGCTTAAAGAATATGCCCTCTGGCCCTTATAAAGCAGATCACCCTTTAACAACACCACCGCCTAAAGAGCGCACATTACAACATATTGAAACACTCATCACCCACTTCTTACAAGTATCGTGGGGCCCTGTAATGCCACATAACGAATCATTCCAAATGATTGAAGCAACTAAAGGAATCAACAGCTACTATTTAACTAGCGATGGCAGCACAATGAGTTATCGTACGCGTATCAGAACGCCAAGCTTTGCTCACTTGCAACAAATACCATCCGTTATTCGTGGTAGCTTAGTGTCAGACCTTATTGCTTATCTAGGTAGTATTGACTTTGTTATGGCAGACGTGGACCGTTAACAATGAAAGATCAAATAATTCAAACAGACCGTAAACCGATCAAACCTTTTGAGCCAACAGCAGCTTTGAAAGCAGCTATTGAGCAAGAAATGCATCACTATGAAGACGCGCGTGCAGCTTCTATTGAAGCATTAAAAATGGTTCAAAAGCATCATGGATGGGTACCTGACGAAGCCATTAATTATATCGCCAATATTATTGGTATCAGTGCAGCAGATGTTGAAGGGGTTGCTACATTCTATAGCCAAATTTTCCGCCAAGAAGTAGGCAGACATATTATTCGTGTGTGTGATAGCATGGTGTGTTTTATGGCTGGTCATGATCCTGTTCTTGAGTCAATAAAAAAGAAAATCAATGCAGACATAGGTCAAACATCCGATGACAAACGCTATACCCTTTTGCCTGTTTGTTGTTTAGGCAATTGTGATAAAGCGCCTGCTATGATGGTTGATGATGATACCTATGGTAATTTAACCCCAGAAACAGTTGGTGAAATTTTGGAGGCTTATAAATGAAAAAACTAACCTCCATCGGACCTATTAACACATCCGCTCGCAGCTACGAAACCCACCCATTAACGTGGCGTCTAAGAGAGGATGGCGAGGCTATTTGGTTAGATGAATATAAGCAAAAGAAAGGTTACGAAGCTGCTCGTAAAGCGCTTACCTCTTTATCAAAAGATGATGTAGTCCAACAAGTTAAAGATGCTGGGCTTAAAGGGCGTGGTGGTGCAGGCTTTCCAACGGGTGTCAAATGGGGCTTAATGCCCAAAGATGAAACACTTAACATTCGCTACCTACTCTGTAATGCGGATGAAATGGAACCAAACACATGGAAAGATAGACTCCTCATGGAGCAAGAGCCCCATCTACTTGTTGAGGGTATGTTGATTGCAGCCTACGCATTAAAAGCTTATCGTGGCTATATATTCCTACGTGGCGAGTATGTCGATGCTGCCGCTAATTTAAACAAAGCCATAGCAGAAGCCAAGCAAGCAGGATTGCTAGGTAAAAATATCTTTGGTAGTGGCTTTAATTTTGAACTTTTTGTTCATACAGGAGCAGGACGTTATATTTGTGGTGAAGAAACTGCACTTATTAACTCATTAGAAGGTCGTCGAGCAAACCCACGCTCAAAACCGCCATTTCCTGCAACCGTTGGCGTATGGGGAAAACCAAGTTGTGTAAACAATGTTGAAACACTCTGTAATGTTCCTGCAATTATCGAACGTGGTGTTGAATGGTACAAATCACTGGCGAAAGAAGGCAGTGAAGACATGGGTACCAAACTGATGGGATTCTCTGGCAAGGTAAACAATCCAGGTATCTGGGAAGTACCTTTCGGTATCACAGCTAAAGAATTATTAGAAGACTATGCTGGTGGCATGAAAGATGGCTACACGTTAAAAGCATGGCAACCGGGTGGAGCAGGAACCGGATTTTTACTACCCGAGCATTTAACAGCACAAATGTACTCAGGTGGCATTGCTAAAGTAGGTACTCGTATGGGTACTGGACTTGCAATGGCAGTAGATAACACGATTGATATGGTTTCCTTATTACATAATATGGAAACATTTTTCGCTCGTGAATCTTGTGGATGGTGCGCACCTTGTCGTGATGGTCTACCTTGGACTGTTAAAATACTAGCAGCCCTCAAAAAGAAACAAGGTGAAGCGGATGATGTCAAGCTACTTAGCGAGCTCGCTCATCAAATAGGTCCCGGGTTAAGCTTCTGTGCGCATGCCCCTGGTGCTTCTGAGCCACTTGCAACTGCTATTAAGTATTTTAGAAGTGAGTTTGAAGCAGGAATTGCAGAGCAGCAATTACCTATATTATAAAACGATTACTATTGAGTATTTGATATACAATAGTAAAAATAATTTTTCCATTAAGCCAGTCTCACCTTGGTGAGCAAATGATGAAGAAATAAGAACCATGGCCATTATCCATGTAGACGGTAAAGAATACGAAGTTAACGGAGCAGATAATCTTTTACAAGCTTGTTTGTCTCTTGGGCTTGATATCCCCTACTTTTGCTGGCATCCTGCATTAGGTAGTGTAGGCTCTTGTCGTGCCTGCACTATTAAGCAATATAAAGATGCTGACGACAAAGCAGGTCGTTTAGTCATGTCATGCATGACACCAGTTACGGAAGGCACAATTATCTCAATTGAAGATGAAGAAGCCAAGAAGTTCCGTGAAAGTGTCATCGAATGGTTAATGACTAATCACCCTCATGATTGCCCTGTTTGTGAAGAAGGAGGACATTGTCATTTACAAGATATGACAGTCATGACAGGTCATAGCAAACGTCGCTATCGCTTTAATAAACGTACTCACCATAATCAATATTTAGGGCCATTCATTAATCATGAAATGAATCGTTGCATTGCTTGTTATCGTTGCGTTCGCTATTATAATGATTACGCAGACGGTAAAGATCTTGGTGTCTTCGGTGCACATAATCATGTTTATTTTGGTCGCGTTGAAGATGGTTGCTTAGAAAGTGAGTTTTCAGGCAACTTGACAGAAGTTTGTCCTACCGGTGTATTCACAGATAAAACCCACTCTGACCACTACACCCGTAAGTGGGACATGCAATTTGCACCTAGTATTTGCCAAGGATGTGCCTCGGGTTGTAACACTTCAGCGGGTGAGCGCTATGGTGAAATAAGACGCATCGAAAATCGCTATAATGGTGAAGTCAATCGCTATTTCCTTTGCGATCGTGGTCGTTTCGGATACGGTTATACCAACGTAAAAGACCGTCCTTTACAACCAATCTTAGTTAAACAACAAAAACTGCTAACCATTGATCAAGCATTGGATCAAGCTGCTGACTTATTAAAAAACCAAAAAGTATTGGGAATTGGTTCTCCACGTGCTAGCTTAGAAAGTAACTATGCTTTAAGCCAATTAGTAGGCTATGATAATTTTTCAACAGGTATTGCTGCCAAAGAATTAGAATGCATTAACCTTGCAATCAAAATAATGCAAGAAGGCCCATTACCAACTCCAACCATCACCGAAATTGAAAAGCATGATGCTGTCTTCATTTTAGGTGAAGACTTAACGCAGACCTCTGCCCGCCTTGCATTGGCAGTACGTCAAGCCGTTAAAGGCAAAGCAGTTGAAATGTCTGAAAAATTTGGTGTTCAACCTTGGCTTGCAGCAGCTGTAAAAAATATTGGGCAAAATGCTAAACACCCACTATTTATTGCTAGTGTAGCCAATACACGATTAGATGATATTGCTGAAACATCTATTCAAGCAACTCCTAACGAGCTAATAAAACTTGCTTGCGCAGTTGCTCATGAGCTAGATACTTCAGCTCCCGCGGTTAATGACATTACAGCTGAATTACAAGATAGAGCAAAACACATTGCACAAGCATTATTAGCCGCTAAAAAGCCATTACTTATTTCTGGCTGCTCTTTAGGCTCTAAAGCATTATTAGAAGCAACCGCTAACATTGCTAATGCACTGAAGCTTCAACAAAAAGAAGCCTCATTAAGCTTTGTTTTCCCAGAAGTAAACAGTGTTGGTCTAGCCTTAATGGCTAATAAATCCTTAGAAGATGGATTTAATGCCATTTCTGACCAATTGGCTGATGTTGTGGTCATCTTAGAAAATGATCTCTATCGTCGAGCAGATGCTAAACAAGTTGACTGTCTCCTAGAACAAGCAAAATCGGTATTAGTTATTGACCACCAACTTACAGATACTGCCGCTAAGGCAGACCTCCTTCTTTCAGCCTCCTCTTTTGCTGAAGGCGATGGGACTGTAGTTAGCCAGGAAGGTCGTGCACAACGATTCTTCCAAGTATTTGATCCAACTTACTACAATGCAGACAACTGTGTTAAAGAAAGTTGGCGTTGGATGCATGCAATTCACAGCACAATAGAAAATAAAGCTGTTGATTGGACACTCCTAGATCATGTAACCTCTGCATGTGCGACGCAATTCCCTATTTTAGCAGGGATTAAAGACGCCGCGCCCGATGCTTCATTCCGAATTAAGGGGCAAAAACTGGCACGTGAACCTCATCGCTACAGTGGCCGCACCTCCATGCTAGCAAATAAGAGCGTACATGAACCTAGAGCTCCACAAGATCAAGACACTGCTTTTACTTACTCAATGGAAGGTTATGCAGGCACATCAGCTGAGCGTCAACAAATTTCATTTGCATGGGCACCTGGTTGGAACTCACCACAAGCGTGGAATAAATTTCAAAGTGAAGTGGGCGGTTCATTGCGTGCCGGGGATCCTGGTATTCGTTTATTAACGAATAAGAATGAACTTTTACCTTGGTATACTGTTCAAACCGACAACCAAGAAGGCTATTGTATCGTTCCCCTTTATCATTTATTTGGCTCTGATGAAATGACCTCTAAAGCAGAACCAATAAAAGAGCGTATGGTCAAACCTTACATTGCTTTAAATAATGAAGATGCTACAGTATTAGGTCTAAAACAAGACGATCACATTAACCTGACTATCAACAATAAAGAAATAGCTGTATCTGTATGTTTAAATACAGGTTTAGCAAAAGGTAGCATTGGCTTGCCGGTAGGCATTGTCTGCGCACCTAATTATTTATTTGGTCAATATATCCCTAATGTAGCAACATTACAGAAGGAGGCACAATAATGGAAGCATCAACTTATGACATGATCATACCGATCCTTTTAGCCTCTATTAAGGCCATTGTTATCATGTTAGTTGTATTCGTATTTGCAGCACTACTCAGTTGGATAGAACGCCGACTACTTGGGCTATGGCAAGATCGTTATGGTCCTAATCGGGTGGGGCCTTTCGGTTGCTTGCAATTAGCTGCTGATATGATAAAGATGTTCTTTAAGGAGGACTGGATTCCTCCTTTTGCAGATAAACTCATCTTTACTATTGCTCCACTTATTTCTATTTGTACATTGTTGATTGCCTTTTCTATTGTACCTATTACTCCTAACTGGGGCGTAGCTAGCCACACAAGCATTGGTCTATTATTCTTTTTAGCAATGGCTGGCATTGCAGTGTACGCTGTACTTTTTGGTGGCTGGTCAAGCAATAATAAATTTGCATTATTAGGCGCAGTACGAGCCTCAGCACAAACCGTTTCCTACGAAGTATTTTTAGGTCTTGCACTGATGGGTGTTGTTTTACAAGCTGGTTCATTTAATATGAATGATATTGTGAATGCCCAACAAGGACTATGGTTTGTTGTTCCGCAATTTTTTGGCTTTTGCTTATTTTGTATTGCTGGGGTTGCGGTTACGCACCGCTTTCCTTTTGACCAACCCGAAGCAGAACAAGATTTAGCAGATGGTTATCATATTGAATACTCTGGTTTGAAATGGGGTATGTTTTTCGTAGGCGAGTATGTTGGAATCGTTTTGATTTCATCATTAATTACTGTACTTTTCTTCGGCGGTTGGCATGGCCCTGTTCTTCCTGGAATTGTATGGTTTGTACTTAAAACTTTATTCTTTGTAATGATGTTTATCCTTATCCGTGCAGCATTACCTAGACCACGTTACGATCAAGTAATGTTATTTGGGTGGAAGTTTTGTTTGCCTCTTTCCTTAATTAACTTATTAGTAACTGGCTTTTTTGTGTTATTAGTGCAAGGGGCATAAGAGAGACTGTTATGAAATATATATGGCATGTTATTCACGGTGCTTATACACAACTAAGAAGTATCGTTATGATTTTTGGCCACGCTTTTCGTAAGCGTGATACGATTAATTATCCTGAACAAGAAGTTTATCTCCCTCCTCGCTACCGCGGGCGAATCGTTTTAACACGTGAACCTGCACCAGAAGGTCAATTAGGTGAAGAGCGCTGTGTTGCGTGTAATCTCTGCGCAGTTGCTTGCCCAGTTGGTTGTATTTCCTTACAAAAAGCAGAGCGTGAAGATGGTCGTTGGTATCCTGAGTTTTTCCGCATCAACTTTTCACGCTGCATTTTCTGTGGGATGTGTGAAGAGGCGTGTCCTACTACGGCAATTCAGCTAACACCTGATTTTGAGCTGGCTGAATTCAAACGCCAAGACATGGTTTATGGCAAAGAAGATTTATTAATTTCAGGCCCTGGAAAATATCATAATTATTCATTTTTTAATTTTTCAGGCAAAGCGATTAAAGACAAACCCAAAGGTGCAGCAAAGAATGAAGCTGAACCTATTGACGTAAAAAGTCTTTTACCTTAAAGGACACAGATTATGGCAGCATTTTGTTTTTATCTTTCATCCGCCATCGCGATTATTTCGACACTGTTGGTTATTACTAATAGTCGCCCAGTGCATGCACTTTTATATTTAATCGTTTCTTTATTAGCTATTTCAATGTGCTTCTTCAGCCTTGGCGCCCCCTTCGCAGGTGCTTTAGAAATAATTGTTTATGCTGGTGCCATCATGGTACTCTTCATTTTCGTTGTGATGATGCTAAATTTAGGGACACAAA
>CAYNAM010000082.1:0-11256 GCA_964395065.1 uncultured Ventosimonas sp. | reverse complement strand
TCGTTCTCTTTTTTATTATTTCTTTTTTTGCATTAAGAGAGTTTATTACAATCACTCCAACAACCGCAGGTGATTACTATGCATTGGTGTTTGCATTTTATGTGGCGCTACCCTTGCAATATATACTGGTGGGAGTTAGTTGGTATGGTATGTATACTATTTTTATCCCTGTGTATGTCTTTTTATTATTGCCGATGTTTGCATCACTTTCGGGGTCAACAAAGAACTTTTTAGAGCGCACTGCTAAAGTACAATGGGGGCTAATGATTACCGTTTATTGTATCTACTGTGTGCCTGCGCTATTAACACTTGATATTAAAGGATTTGAAGGGCGTAATTTATTATTGATCGCCTTTTTAGTGATTGTGGTACAAATTTCAGATGTGTTGCAATATGTCTTTGGTAAGTTATTGGGCAAACATAAAATAGCACCTAACTTATCGCCCTCTAAGACGGTGGAAGGATTTTTTGGCGGAATCATCTCAGCTTCTCTTATTGGGGCTTTTCTCTTTTGGATTACACCTTTTACTTTTATCGAAGCCGCTGCAATTTCTTTGATGATAACCTTGCTTGGCTTTATGGGAGGTTTGGTAATGTCATCGATCAAACGTGATTGTGGCATCAAAGATTGGGGGCATATGATCGAAGGGCATGGAGGGATGCTAGATCGCTTAGACTCTGTTTGTTTTGCCGCGCCTATTTTCTTTCATGTTGTTCGTTATTGGTGGGGATGATGGTGTAGTTACTTAATAAAAAAGGGCTTTTAAAGTGAGTCCTTTTTTATCGTTTTTTTAATATAACGTATAATAAATATCAAGATGCCAGCATTCACGTAAGAGGTAAGCGTGATTGTAAAACAATAAATTAGTGTAACAGTGTTACTTTTAATACTTGAGCCAAACAAGCTTAAAAGAATCAGAGATAACGCAATCGATGGAATAAAGTAAATAAGATAGCAACTCTTTAATGTGAGTTGCTTTTTAAGAAACTGCGCACTAAAGAAATACAATGAAAAAGGAATAAGGAGTGCAAATAGGCTACAAATAAGTGTTAAAGAGATAGGCCAGTTTGGAATCAGTGTCTTGATATTAGCATGACTCACAGTTGTCTTATTAATAAGCTTGTCAACGGTAATATCAATGGCAAGAAAGTAGTCCCCTTGGTTAATCAAGGGCGTGATATTTCTTTTTATAATTTTCTTGATGACAGGATCAGTTATTTTATTTTTTAAGTCGTTGCCTACTTCGATTCTTAGATTGTGATCATCTTTGGCAATCACCAATAACAAACCATTATCTTTGTTTGGCTGCCCCAGTTGCCATTCATTAAAAACTTTAATGGCGTACTCATCAATAGGTTCATTGCCTAGTGTTTTTATTATTAACACCACAAATTGATCGCTCGTATTTTGTTCGTGATGGGCTAATTTTTCACTAATAGAATTTATTTGTTGTTTAGAGAGAGTCTTTGTTTCATCAATGACCCATGCATTTAATTTGGGAACGTCCGCTGCCTTGATGCTCACTGCAAATAGTATAAAAACGAATAAAACAAATAGCCTTAAATGAAGTACTGTAATCAACTTTATCAACATACTTCTCCATAATAGCCATATTATACATTGTTGAAAAGAGGAGCTGATTATAGGTTATTTTTACATAACCGTAAATGATCTCACGGTAAGAAAAATTAGGCACTTATTAAACAATGATTATTAAAGAAAATAGGTATTGTATTTAGTTTATATTGATCGTTAGAACAGCCATAGTAAAAGTGCAGGGTTTAAAAAGTAGCCATATAATTGAGATCGCCAATTTTATAAAGGCGATCTTAATTTTTATTTTGCTTTAAAACCTTGTTTGTTTAGAAACTCTCTCATGTGAGGGCGTTTAACTTGGCTAATGAATTGGCTTATATTTTGAGTCCAGTCTTCATTTTTCTGATGATTGTTACGCGTTTGATAATAAGCTAGCATCATTTGATCGTATTGTGATAATAAAGCAGGGTATTTATCAGCATCATAGCATTCTTTATGAAGAATGGCTTGCAATGGTAATCTTGGTTTAACTTGGTTTTGTTTAGCAGGCACGCCGAGAGTCATACCAAAAACAGGAAAGACTAAGTGCGGAATATTCAATAGTTCACTTATTTTGTCAGGTTGGTTACGAATGCCGCCAATGAAACAAATGCCATAGCCTTTGGATTCTGCCGCTAAGGCAACATTTTGAGCAAACAGAGTGGCATCAATAGTAGAGACTAACAGGTTCTCCATCGAATCACTTTGAACAGTTTTATTGTGTTGTAAACAGGCTGTATTAAGCCGAGCTAAATCTGCACAAAATAAAAGAAAGACAGCACAAGTTGCTACGTGAGGGTTGTTGCTATAGTCTGCCAGTAGTTGCTTCTTATTTGTGTCCTCAACTGAGATAACAGAATAAGCTTGAATAAAGTTAGATGAGGATGCGCCTTGTGCGGCTATTAATATTTCCTCTAGTACAGGCTGAGGGATTACCTGCTCGGTATATTTACGAACAGACGTGTGTTGATGCATTTGGTCAATAACATTGTTCATAAGCACCTGCTTAATAATATAAAGGGTTGGATTCTGATTTTTAAAGCCTATCTACCTAGCTATTTTAACATTAAATGATGACTAGATTTCCTATAAATTGTTTGACGCTGTCATTAAGTTGTCATAAATGAATTATATACTTTAGCTAAGTTGATAAGGAGTTAGGAAGATAAGATGTACTTAAAAAAAGTATTAATTGGTCTCAGTATAGGTGTGTTGTGCTCTATGAGTGCATGGGCTGAAAAAAGCCAATTAACAGTGTATACCGCATTAGAAACTGATCAAATTAAAGCTTATCAGCGAGCCTTTAATAAAGCGTATCCTGATATACAGTTACGGGTTGTACGTGACTCAACGGGTGTTATTGTTTCTAAATTATTGGCAGAAAAAAATAACCCTAAAGCAGATGTGGTTTGGGGCGTGGCGATTACGGGCCTAGGCGTATTAAAGCAACAAGGAATGTTGGAACCTTATGCGCCGGCCAATTTATCTAATATCAAAGAAAGTTACCGTGATGTGAATAACCCTCCTTATTGGTGGGGACTGGATGTGACAGGTGCTGTTGTTTGCTTTAATACAGTTGAGGCCGCTAAGAGAAATATTCCAAAGCCTGAAAAGTGGGCCGATTTGTTAGATCCAGTTTATCGTGGACAAATTGTTATGCCTGATCCTACTTCATCGGGGACAGGTTATTTTGATGTAGTCAGTTGGCTACAAATGTTAGGCGATGATCAAGGACGGGGCGGTGGTTGGAAGTTCATGGATGAGCTTCACAAGAATATAGCGCAGTATACGCACTCTGGTTCAAAGCCTTGTAATATGGCTGCAACAGGCGAGTATGTGTTAGGTATCTCTTTTGAGTACAGGGGACATACAAACAAAATGAAAGGAGCTCCAATAGATCTCATTTTCCCTGCAGAGGGTTTAGGTTGGGATGTGGAAGCCTTTGCTATTCATAAAGGAACTAAAAATCTAGCAGCGGCTAAAACATTAGCTGATTGGGCTTCAAGTACAGAGGCCATGAGGCTGTATGGTAAAAGCTTCGCTATCACTGGGCAACCTAATGTTGCACCTAAATTAGCAAATATTCCTGATGATTATGAGCAAAGGCTTATTAAAATGGATTTTGATCATGCAGCAAAAGAGCGTGATAGGATTTTACGTGAATGGAGTAGTCGTTATGCTAATAAATCTGAACCTAGTAATTAATGGCTAAGGAACTCTATTAATGTCTACACCCTATTTGCAATTAATTAACCTTAATAAAAAATTTGGCAAATTTGCTGCTTTAAATGATATTAGCTTAACCATTAATAAAGGTGAGTTGGTTTGTTTTTTAGGTCCGTCAGGTTGCGGCAAGACAACGTTGTTAAGAATTATTGCAGGGCTTGAGAAGCAAACAAACGGCGTTATCATACAGGGTGATAAAAATATTAGTTTTGCATCGCCCGCTGATCGTAATTACGGTATTGTATTTCAATCATATGCACTGTTCCCGAATTTAACGATTGCTGATAATGTGGCTTATGGCTTAGTTAATCGCAAGTATACTAAAGAAAGTATAAAAAAACGTGTTGCTGAGTTGTTGCAGATGGTAGGACTACCAGACAGTGGTAGTAAGTATCCTTCACAAATGTCAGGAGGACAACAACAACGTATTGCTTTAGCAAGAGCATTAGCCGCATCGCCTGATTTGTTATTACTGGATGAACCGCTTTCTGCATTGGATGCAACAGTTAGGCAACATTTACGTAATGAGATTTGTAGTTTGCAAAAACAACTAGGTTTAACCACTATTATGGTAACCCATGACCAAGAAGAAGCCTTGTCCATGGCTGATAGGGTTGTTGTGATGAACCATGGCACAATTGAGCAAGTGGGTAGCCCAATGGAGGTTTACAGTCATCCTGTTTCGCCTTTTGTTGCTGACTTTATTGGTAAAGTAAATTGTTTAGAGGCTGTAGTGGGTGAGGGTAACTCTTTTAAATGTGGTGGCTTAACGTTTCAAATACCTCAAAAACAACGTTTTAATAAGGGCGATAAGGTTAAGTTATACCTTAGACCAGAAGATACTATAATTGAACCCTCGTTGATTGATGCCAATAATAATTGTACGGGAAAGATTAAACATATTGAATTCTTTGGAAATAACTGTATTGCCGAATTATCAGTAGATCATCTTTCCAATCAATCCATACAGTTGCAATTATCTGTTAACCAAATGTACGATCTTCAAGTAAAACAAGGGGAAACATTAACCTTTACTGTTCGCCCTGAACGTATCATGGTTTTTCCTCAATAAGGCTGTAAGATGTACAATTTTTTAAGGCGCTTTAGTAGCAACTATGGGTTGGTACTTTTTGTACTAATCATTGTGTTATTGTTTTTCTGTTTGTTTCTTTTGGCGCCATTGATAGCCATATTGTCACAAGCATTTACTGAAGACGACACAACCACCTCTAGTTTTATCGCAGTTATTCACTATTTAAAATCACCCTATCTGCTTAAAAGTTTAGGTAATAGCTTGTTTGTGGCGATTATGGTAACCGTCATTATCATCCCACTGGCCTTTATTTTCGCTTATGCGTTAACGCGTAGTTGTATACGTTACAAAACTATTTTACGCAGCATAACACTCTTGCCGCTATTAGCACCGTCATTATTATCAGCTATTTCATTAATCTATTGGTTTGGAAATCAAGGTGTAATAAAGAGCTTCTGGCAGTTTTTAGGATTTGATAGCATTTATGGGGCATCAGGAATCATTCTGGCAGAATGTTTTGCCATTTTCCCTCATGTGTTAATGGTGTTAGTGACTTCTTTATCCTTAGCGGATAGTCGTTTATATGAAGCAGCGGATACGATGGGAGCAAGTAGCATTCGTAAGTTTTTTACTATTACCTTACCGAGTGTTAAATATGGATTGATTTCAGCCAGTTTGGTTTCTTTTACGCTTGTTATCACCGATTTTGGTGTGCCTAAAATTGTGGGTGGTGATTTTGATGTGTTAGCTACTGATATCTTTCGCCTAATCATTGGGCAGCAAGATTTTCAACAAGGATCTGTGGTAGCACTTATCTTATTATTTCCTGCCTTATTAACCTTTGCAGTTGATTTTTTTATACGGCGCAAACAAACGGCTTCATTATCGGCCAGAGCTGTTATGTTAGAACCTAAGCCTAGCCGATACTTTGATCTAAGCATGATGACTTATTGTTTTATTATTTGTAGTTTAATGCTAGCGATGTTCGCAATGGCTGTGTATGCATCGTTTATCAGTTTTTGGCCTTACAACTTAACCATCAGTTTATTGAATTATAAATCTGTGTTAATTGGTTCTGAGTTGGGGAGTGCGATTGTTAATAGCCTACTATTAGCTCTAGGTACAACAATTGTAGGAACGGTGACCGTCTTTTTAGCAGCATATGTTTTAGAGAAAACGAAAGGCGCTAATTTTCTAAGAGCTATTATGCGTTTGTTTGTTGTATTACCTATGGCTGTGCCAGGGCTTGTGCTCGGTTTAGGTTATGTATTTTTCTTCAATGCGCCTAATAACCCACTTAATAGTCTATATCAAACGATGTCGCTATTAATTCTTTGTACTGTTATTCATTTTTATACAACCAGTCATATGACGATGGTCACTGCGCTTAAATCAATTGACTGGGAATTTGAGGCCGTAGCGGCCTCATTAAAAGTGCCTTTTTATAAAACTATGTGGCGAGTTACCTTACCGATTTGTTTGCCGACATTAATAGATATTTCGCGCTATTTCTTTATTAATGCAATGACAACGATTTCAGCAGTTGTGTTTCTTTACTCCCCAGAAACTCAGTTAGCTTCAGTCTCTATTCTGAATTTAGATGATGCGGGGGATCTGGGTGGTGCTACAGCCATGGCTGTGATGATTACAGGGATTTCGATAGTTGTAACAGGTATTTATTTATTAATTGGCAACTTAGTTCATCAACGAACACAACGTTGGCGTAGTACCCAACATTCATAATAGGTATTTTTTATAATGGATAGAGATAATATTCTTTTAACCCCTGGGCCGTTAACGACCACCTTACGTACAAAGTTGGCAATGTTAAAAGACTGGGGGTCGTGGGATGCTGACTTTAATGCAATCACGGCGAAAGTACGTCAACAGTTGTTAGATATCATAGATGGACATGATGATTACGTGGTCGTCCCATTACAAGGAAGTGGTACTTTTTCCATTGAGGCCGCAATTGCTTCTGTATTGCCGCGTGCCGGGCATTTGTTGGTATTGGATAATGGTGCTTATTGCAAGCGGATGGCCAAATTATCAATGATGATGGGACGAAGAACCACTGTATTGTCGAGCCCAGAAGATGCACCTATTAAAGTGGCTATGGTAGAACAGGCTATTATTGAAAATCCAAGCATTACTCATGTTGGATTAATTCATTGTGAAACGGGGGCAGGTGTTGTTAATCCATTACAGGCCATCAGTGACTTATGCAAACGTTTGGGGGTTGGGTTAATTGTTGATGCAATGAGCTCCTTTGGTGCATTACCCATTAACGCAAAAGATCTCACTTTTGATGCGCTAGTCTCTGCCAGTGGTAAATGCTTGGAAGGTGTTCCGGGTATGGGGTTTGTCTTCATACGAAAAGCTATTTTAGATACGTGTGAGGGAAATAGCCATTCTTTGGCATTGGATCTGTTTGACCAATATGCGTATATGGAGCGGACAGGTCAATGGCGCTTTACGCCCCCTACACATGTGGTTGCCGCGTTAGCTGAAGCGATTAAACAGTTTATTGAAGAAGGAGGGCAAGGTGCTCGATTAGCACGCTATACTGAAAATAGTAGGGTTTTATTAGAAGGTCTAGGTAAGCTAGGTTTTAAGCCCTTTCTAAAAGATGAGGATATTGCCCCCATTATTATTACATTTTTAGCCCCCGACTCTGCTAATTATGACTTTAAAGTTTTTTATAATACTGTAAAAAACGAAGGATTTTTATTGTACCCCGGTAAATTAACGGATATTGAAACATTTCGAGTGGGTTGTATTGGCGCGATCGGCGCAAAAGAAATGCATCAAGTAATCAATGCGATGGCAATTAGCTTAAAGCAAATGAACATTTAATCGATAATAGACTAAAAAGATAGAAAAGGATATAAAGATGACACAACAAAACATAAAAGCAGTTGTTTTCGATTGGGCTGGTACAATCATTGATTTTGGTTCTTGTGCACCGATGGGGGCATTTGTAAGATTATTTGAAAAGTTTAATATTAAACTAACTATAGAGCAGGCAAGGGCGCCAATGGGAATGGCAAAGCTAGATCATATTAAGGCGTTACTAGCTATTGCTGATGTGAATGATCAATGGCAAAAGAACTATGGTAAAAAACCTACGGAAAAAGATGCAGAAACATTGTATAACGTTTTTACCCCAATGAATGCTGAGGTGGTAGGCGATTTTGCTGACTTTATTCCTGGTACGCTTGAGCTTGTTAAACTGTTACGTCAAAAGGGTATAAAAATAGGTTCAACCACTGGCTATAATCGCCCGATTATGGAAAAGTTAATACCGATTGCCGCAAAAGCAGGTTACTCTCCTGATAGTATTGTGTGTGCTGGTGATTTGGCTGCGGGTAGACCATCTCCTCTAATGATGTATCAAACATTTGCTGAGTTAGGCGTTTGGCCTCCTCAATCAGTTGTTAAAGTTGATGATACGATTGTGGGAATTGAAGAAGGGCTAAACGCTGGCACGTGGACGGTTGCCGTAGCTATTAGTGGTAATGAGGTAGGGTTAAGTTTAGATGAGTGGCAATCTTTAGCCCCTGATGCTCAGCAACGCTTACGAGAAAAAGCTTATAAGAAGATGCAAGTATCGGGTGCCCATTATGTGATAGACACAGTAGCCGACTTACCTGCTGTTTTAGAGAGTATTGGGCGAAGAATGCAAGAAGGTGGAATGCCCTGTTAATCAGGGCAGTTTTCTATTTATCATGGTTCACAATTAACATAAATAGGTAGGGGAGAAGACTGTTTGTAACGTAACTGCTCAAATTGTTGCAGTATTGTTTCATCTTTTGCATAGAAGAAGCGTAAATTATCAATACCCATTGGATAAATATATGCCCAGCTAGCAATAGCGCGTAGGTCTTCGGTATGAGAGAGGATGCTATTTGTTATATTGATGCGTTTTAGTTCTTCAATATTACAATCTGCCGCAAAAATAGCCTGTGCCGTACGATGAATAAAAGATAACCCTGTAACTTGTGCTTTCCAAAGGATATGGAAAGCCTCTACATTAGTAATTGAAAATACCTGATATGTTATATTTTCTTGTGTGAACTGGTCTATGAATTGAAGTTCTCTAGTGTAAGGCTCATACCATAGAGGGGAGGGTAGATACTCCCCTAGATCCCAAGAGTATTCTCCATAATTTAATGAATGATAATATTTGCATAATAAAATGGCTGGCGGTTCTTGACGCAATTTTGCAAACTGTATTGGAAGTGAGCCAGACTCATTCGAAGAGGCGGTAAAAGTAGAGCTGTTAAGTGTTGTAAAAAGTTCAGCTCTTTTATCGGGCATAAGGTATGTATGAAACTGTTTAGCTAATGAGGTATCCTGAGTGAAAAAGTTAGCATAATGTTCATCTGCTCCCCCACCATAAGTTATCCAATAATGCCAATGGCCTTTGGTATTTATTTTATCTTGATTGTAGTAGTGGCCTTGTTGTATATATTCTTTAATATCTTCTGGGTTATAGTCTCCAGAGAAGATGTTAAAGACAATATTGCTATCCAAACTAACTCTTGCACAGAGCTGATGATAGGCCTGTTTATTGGTTATGCAGTATAGTTTATAAGTTATTTCATCATATTGAAACGAAGTCACAAGTTCTAGCTGTTTAGTGTAGTTCTCGTACCAAGGTGTTTCACCAATGAACTCGTCAAGTAAATTATTATAAGTAACATAGCTATATTCTGTATGTATTTGGCACAAAATATAAGGTTGGGGATGGTTTAGCTTGTCTGCTAAAACGATAGGAATAAGCCATTGGCCATCATAATCAAAAAACTTTATGGCTAAGTTATTTTGTGTATCCATCAACTATATTCCTTTCTGATTTAAAATTATCTTTTCATACCACAGTGCACACAAATATTTGCTTGGGGTGTACGCAGTAAGTGACCGCAGTGATGACATTCAGGTCCCCATGCATTCAAACGATGATGATAAATTGCATGAGGAGATACATCGTTGTATCCTGTTATTGCAAAAAAGATTTCTTTCGCTTTGAACGGTGCATTTTCTAGGGCTATTTCTAAACTCACCTCGTGTTCTTGCCGATATCGTTGAATACTTTCTGTTATTTGTGGTAAGTAATGCGAAATAAGTGCCCATTCATTTTCCTCAAGAAAAGGCATAGTTCGTCGGCATCTCCAACAATAGTATACCTTCATGCCTCACGCAAATGCTTACTGGGTCTATTGGTGTTGATATCTTCTAGTAAGGTTATTGTGTCAGTAATAATTTGTTGGTAGGTATCTTCCTCATCTTTAAATGTGGAGTCTAACCATGGAGCGTAGTGATGTAGCGTACGGTTAGTAATTAAGCCATTTTTTTGTAATGTTTTAGCTAATTGCAAAAACATTTTGCCTGGATCCGTTTGCTCACCTAAATGGTATTGATGGGTTATTTTGGTTGCCTGTACTTGGTCAAACCCTAGCTCTTTATAAAACTGTATAATTTTTTCAGGAGCAAAGGTTGACTGCCAGAATTGGTTAAAACAGTACCATGCCCAGTCCTCAGCTTCATCACGATCACTTTTATTGAGTGTATTTAATTGCTGTAGCCAATCAATACCAAATTTATGATGAGAGGCTTCGTCAGACATGACGAGTCGGCAAAGTCTTTCTAGTGCTGGATCATTAGATTTTCTGGCGAAATAAGAGAGGCTTGACATACCCAAACCTTCTAAAATGACCTGTACGCCAACAATCTGCAAGTGTACACGAGGTGCATTAATTATGTTACTTAATAAGTTTTTATAAACTGATCTAATGGGGACGGGAACTTGAAAGCGATGCGTTATGTATTGATTAAAACCAGAAATATGTCGTGCTTCTTCTCGTGCTTGATTAAGAGCATACTCAACCGCACTAAAATTCGCGAGCATCTTGGATAAGTTAACGCAAGCAAAGGTAGCAGCTTGCTCCGCATAGAGCATGCCTGTTACCATTTTTGCGGCATAAGTATTGATGTAGAGTAACTTTTGCTCAGTATTTAAAATATTACCTAAAGGGCCTTGTAATTCAGGAAAGTTTGACTCATCTAAAAGGAATTGTTTTTGACAGTCAAAGCCATTGTTGAAACTTAAATAGGCGCTATCTTTAGGATTCCAATACCTTTTATGGGTATTAATTAAATAGGTATCAAATGCATTAGGTGACTGACTAAATAGAGGATTTTCAATAATATCTGATGAGTTAATCTTTTGATCTTTTTCAAAAAAAATATTCATGTTCAGAACCTTAATGCATTACAAAGACAGACAATAACTATACTATAGAATACCTTGGTATTCACGGTTAATCCTTTAACTGTGTCACAAAGTATTCAATTAACTACCACTTATACTTCAGTCCTACACTCACCCCATAGCTTTCAGTAGATTTACTACCATAGA
>CAYNAM010000081.1:0-11492 GCA_964395065.1 uncultured Ventosimonas sp. | reverse complement strand
AATGGCTTAGCACAATGACTATGCATAGTTTTGATAATCTCCTCCGTAAATAAACCACGCTGCGCAGATACTCCCACTAATACCGTAGGTTTTGCATTTTGTACAGTTTCTAATAAAGAGATATCTTTCCCTTCAGCTGACCAACCTTTGACATTATCCTCTTTTTGAGCCAATCGACGTTGAAAATCAGGTAAGTGTGACATTGAATCAGTAATTAATCCCCAACGGTCAACCATGAATATACGTTGGCGTGCCTGCTCCTCGGTCAATCCTTCTAACATCATCGCACTGACTATCTGCTCAGCAATACCACAACCAGCGGATCCTGCGCCAAGAAAAGTAACCACCTGTTGTGAAATCTTTTCTCCTTTAGCCTTACACGCTGCCCACAAAGTACCTACAGCTACAGCAGCAGTCCCCTGAATGTCATCATTAAAACAACAAAGTTCATCTTTATACTTTTCTAATAATGGTAACGCAGCATGTTGTGCGAAGTCTTCAAATTGAAGTAACACATTTGGCCAACGACGTTTGACTGCTTGTACAAATAAATCAACAAACTCATAATACTCATCACCTGTAATACGCTCATGGCGCCACCCCATGTACATTGGATCATTGAGCAAATCTGGGTTATTTGTCCCAACATCTAAAACAATAGGTAGCGTATAGGCAGGACTGATACCACCACAAGATGTATACAGAGATAGTTTACCAATAGGGATTCCCATACCGCCAACCCCTTGGTCGCCCAAACCTAAAATACGCTCACAATCACTCACTACAATAACCTTAACATTTTGCTTTGTAGCACTGTATAAAATATCATCAATCTTATCTTTATCTGGATAACTAACAAAAATACCCCGATGGTTACGGTAAATTTTTGAAAATTCTTGACAGGCCTCTCCTACTGTTGGGGTATAAATAATGGGTAACATTTCCTCTAGATGATCCTCAACTAAACGATAGAATAAGGTTTCATTATCATCTTGAATTGAGCGTAAATAGATGTGGCGCTCCAAATCAGTGTTGCAAAGCTTGTACTGATCATAAACACGTACCACTTGCTCCTCAATGGTCTCCATAGTATAAGGTAAGAGCCCTATCAAATTAAACTCCTGGCGCTCTTCACGTGTAAAAGCACTCGATTTATTTAATAGGGGAGAATCTAATAACTTAGGACCTGAATAGTGAATGTGCAAAGGGCGTTTTTTACTAGTCATATATAACCTTCTTATTTTTTAAAAACACAATAAATCACGTTGAAAAATTAAGACCTGAATAAGTTTGCTTTAACTAACTCTTTAACTTCATCACCTCGCCCACTTAATATAGCTTTTAACATATAGAGGCTAAAGCCTTTAGCTTGTTCTAAATTAATTTTAGGCGGGATCGATAACTCCTGCATTTCTGTATGAACATCAATAACAACAGGACCATTATACTCGAAAGCAGCTTTTAATGTATCATCGAGTTGTTCTGATGAAGTAACAGTAAAGCCTTTCACACCACATCCCTCTGCTACTGCAGCAAAATCTGGACTATTTAAATGAGTAATATCATCCATTAAACCCGCAGCCTTCATCTCCATCGCCACAAAGCCAAGCGATTTATTATTAAATACAATCACTTTAACAGGAAGTTTTGTTAATACTAACGAACAAAGTTCACCCAATAGCATTGAAAGCCCACCATCACCTGCAAAAGCAATTACTTGTCTATCAGGAAACGCTTCTTGTAACCCCATTGCTTGTGGGGTCGCATTCGCCATCGAGCCATGAATAAATGAACCTGTCAAATAGCGCTTACCATTCATCTTCAAGTAACGAGCAGCCCACACAGTCGGAGTACCCACATCGGCTGTAAATAGTGCGTCATCATCCGCCAATGCCGAAACTCTTGCTGCTAAATATTGTGGATGAAGTGCACGCTCTGGCTTATTAGGAATCGCAAGCTCATCCAATCCTTTACGAGCACTTTGGTAATGCGCGATCGCTTTCTTTAAAAACTTATCATCATCTTGAGTTGAAATAAGAGGCAATAATAAATCGAGTGTTGCGCCAACATCCCCAACAAGACCTTTTAATAAAGATGTACGCCTGCCTAAATGCTCTCCTCTCAAATCTATTTGAACAACATTACCATGCTCAGGATAAAAATTACGATACGGGAAATTAGTTCCAAGCATTAATAAAAAATCACACTCTTTTAAGGCATGGTAACCAGATGAAAAACCTATCAGCCCTGTCATACCCACATCATAAGGATTATCATACTCAACAAAAGATTTTCCCCTTAATGCATGGACAACAGGAGCTTTTAATTTTTCAGCCAGAGCGACTACTTGTTGATGCGCATGACGACAACCATAGCCACATAAAATAGCAATATTTTTAGTTTTATTTAATAGCGTTGCTAGATCTTCTAACTCTTTTTTAGGTGGAGTAACCACAGGTAATACAGGCGTTGACCATTTAACAGTCTGAGTAGTTGCCTTACTAAAAGCAACATCACCTGGAATTACTACAACAGAAACACTACGTCGAGTAATTGCTGAACGCATCGCTGTTTCTAATACCCGAGGTAATTGTTCTGCACTAGAAATCAGTTCGCAATAATCACTGCACTCTTTGAATAAAGTTTCAGGATGTGTTTCTTGAAAGTAGCCCAATCCTAACTCACTGCTCGGAATTTGCGCGGCAATAGCAAGAACGGGAGCATTCATACGCTGAGCTTCAAATAAACCATTAATCAAATGCAAATTGCCAGGACCACAAGACCCAACACACACACCAAGTTCGTTGGTAGCATCAGCATAAGCACTGGCAGCAAAAGCTGCTGCCTCCTCATGGCGCACCTCTAACCATTTTATATGATTACGTTTCCCCAATGCATCAGTAAATGCGTTTAGCGAGTCTCCCGGAACCCCCCAAACTGATTTAACGCCTGCTTGTTCTAAGGTTTCAACTAATACATCTGCGACTAATGGAGTACTCATAATCATCCTCTTTTATTATGAAACAATACCTACTTAGGCATGCTTTGAAACTTAAAGTTTCATTAGAATGATTATCAATTTATTTCAGTACTAAATTTACCAAGTTTTGGCTATTTTACCATCGGCACAATCACGAACTTGTTGATCAATAATATTACCTGGTTTTACACACTCAATGAGGTATCTTCTTCTTGGCATATTAATCGTCTTACGTTCACGAATAAAATATTCCCCCGTCTCTATTTGATTTTGCAGACCGGTATCTACCCATTGGTATTCATTTTTCTTAAACTCAGCTTTAAGTGCTTGTATATCAGGCTTTTCCTTTTGTAGCTTAGCAAAGATATTTTTCTTAACTATCTCATACGCATCATTAATTTGTATTTTCTGCTCATCGGTAAATTTAAGCATATCATTTGAAATTAATATTTCCTTTTGCTGTTGATTACTATTAGCAACTACTACCCTGCGTGCGATAATTTCATTATTAAAACTGATCGCCAAATGCAACTCTACCTCTCCTGTTTGAGTATTTAATACCTCTTTAGCAAAAGCATAAAGCAACCGTCTACCCGTAAATTGCTCTACTACCATTAAATGATTAAAGACAAGGCCTACATCTGAATGAATACTTCGATAAGCATCAGGTTTTAACTCATCCACCAACTCGAGTTTAAAACGATCCGTTGAGAGCTGAGATAAACGTGCCAAAAAGTGCATAGTTTCACTCCCCCCCCATTCGAACAATATATTGTCTAACATCGCATAACGTTGGCTGAGTGATTCATGACTATAATAGTTAACCACTGTCGATAATAATGTAGAGCTTTTGGCACTTGCTTCTTGTAAGTCTCTAACCAACCCTGTTCCTTGAACATTCGGGATTGGCTTAATCTTGTCTGGAATATTAATAGGTTTTAGAAACTCCCTATAAAAAGGATCTTGAAATAAGTCAACCTCTAAGATACTTCCTTTAGAACCGTCGGTTCTGTAATAAAATCCTTCGCGAGTAATAACACTGCTATTAATATGCCGATTAGCTATTTTCATAGAAGCAATATCAATAGAGGTAATACCCAAATCTTTTAAGCTAATTAATTCATCAGCATCGACCTGTGTATTTTGGTTATAATCAAACCAAACATATAAATAGGGATAATTAATATTATTTTGATCTATTTGTTGTGTGTTATTCACGGTCAAGTCTAATAGCGCATCATAACCATCTTTTGCTGTCGTTTTAGCCATCTTCTTATAACGATAACCTAACATTTCAATGGTAGAACCATCATAACTTTTAACTAAAAATCCTGCCTTACCTTTAGGCCACTCAGTGGCTACTTTCTTTTCTTTAGAAAAAGGAAACATTATTTTTTGAGTAATAGCTATTGTTTCAAATGGCTTATTGTTATCTAAATTAATAATAATTTGCTTATGCTGTTCTATAGGCATAGAGACTGTTTTAAAAATATTACTAGAAACATGCCTAACAATTTGCTGACCATTAAAAAATGAAAGAATATTAGTATAGCTTACTAAGGCGAATATAATACCAAAGATCAGCATCCCAACAATTAACAACACCAACAGCACATCTAATAGCGTTATGCCAGATTCCTTGCCAAAAAAACTAAACATTATATGACGTCACTCTACAACAAAACGAATACCTTTTCATCAAGCCTTCTATTTTACTATTGGCCGTCATAAAATACATCCATTAATTGTTAAATTTGTCGACTACTTTGCGCAACAAGCAATGCTTGTAAAGAATCAAATGCTAGGGGCTTGCTAAATAAGTAACCTTGGTATAGGTAACACCCTTTTTCCTCTAAAATAGATAATTGATCTGCCGTCTCTACTCCCTCGGCAATCACCTCAAAGTCTAAACTGTTTGCCATCGTAATAATGGCACTCACAATACCTGCATCGTGAATATCTGTTGTGATAGTATCAACAAATGTTTTATCAATCTTCAACATATCAATGGGAAGTTTCTTCAAATAGGATAAAGAAGAATAACCTGTTCCAAAATCGTCAATAGCAAAATTAACTCCTAACTCCCTTAACAGACACATTTTTTCAATAATAGAATTAGTCTTTTGAATAACAATCCCCTCTGTTACCTCTAATGTGATGGCATTTTTAGGAATACTGTATTGTTTAAAAGCTCTTTCTATCAGAGAGTAAAAACCCTCATGCTGTAATTGTCTAGGGCTAACATTCACACAAAATTTAAAATCCAACAACGAAATAGCTTTATTGTTCATTAACTTTGCATATAACCGACATGCCTCAAGAATAATCCACTCTCCCACCTCAATGATGAGCTGTGTCTCTTCGAGAATATCAATAAAATGCTCAGGTGAAAAAATATCCTTTCCTTGTACCCATCGAATAAGCGCTTCTGCTCCTGTAATTTCATGAGTTCTAGAAAACACTTGAGGATGAAAACATAACTTAAACTCTTTATTCTGTAAGGCTTGACGCATCTTTGCTTCAATACGCATCCGCTGTACAACTGCTGACTGCATTGAGCTACGAAAGGTTGCAATCATATTGCGACCTAACTCTTTTGCTTTATATAACGCAATATCCGCACGCTTTATTAATTCAGACGTATTAATGCCATGCTCAGGGATAATGGTCACACCAATACTAGTAGAAATCTGTAGTCGATGTGCATCAATCAACATAGGCTCACACAGTATTTCTCTGACGCGCTCAGCCGTAATTAATACTTGCCGTTCAACATCATTAAAATCTCCCTCTAAACGTGCCAATAAAATAATAAACTCATCGCCCCCTACACGTGAAACTGTATCATTAGCTCGAATACTAGCTTTGAGACGTGTTGTCACAATTTTTAATACAGCATCACCAATAGGATGTCCAATGGAGTCATTAATATTTTTAAAATGATCTAAATCCAAAAACAATAATGCAGCGTGCAGTTTATAGCGTTGTACTAGCTTAATCTGCTGATCTAAACGCTCATATAATAATGTTCGATTCGGTAAATTAGTCAATGGATCATGATAAGCTAAATGAATTGCTCGACGCTCAGCTTTACGTAAGCTAGTCACATCATGTCCAACCATTAACACATAGCTACAACCATTTGCTGTAAAAACATCCACCATAAATTTAATCGGCATATACCCCAAATCAGGGCGATACATAGCCGCTTCAAACAGTTTTGCTCCCTCCTTTTTTACCGTCTCTAAAAAAACTTGTCGCTCTGACACACTGGCCCATATGCCCAAATCAAACTCGTTTTTATAAAGCAGCTCAGAAGGATCACATCCCAATACATCTCTTAGGGACTCGCTCGCCTTAATATATCTAGCCGATTCGAGTTCAGAAATCATAACCACATCACCAATAGGATCAAAAGCCGATGAAAACTCCATTTCATCCACATCAAAAAACTGCTCTACGGCCAACAGGTTATGGCTATGAAAAAAAGTAGCTAAAATGGCCAAACCACTATTTAAACGAACAACTTTTGCAGATAACTCGCCTGTTAGAACGTCACCATCCATGTTATAAAACTGAATATCTGTGAGCTTAATTGAGCGCTTCTTTAACACCAAATTTATTATTTTTACCCGCAGTGGGTCTTTCCATATTTCTAAGTCAGCAATGGGAGTGCCAACGACCTGATCCATTGTCCAGCCTAATACTCTTTCAAAAGCAGCATTAATATCAACAATACGTCCTGTACGAACATCAATTAAAATTAAAGGTTCTTTAATTAAAGATTTTAATGTTGAATATTGTTGCCAAGCATCTAATATATAACGCCGAAACTGCTTTCGCTCAGTAATATCATTTAGAAATCCCATTTTCACTAGCCTATTTAAACATGCCTATTAGTAACCACTATTAAGTAATCGATTATCACAATGCAACTATACACTATTACGTATAGGAAATTAAACTTACTCAATGCCATGTAAGCTAAAAAAACACCTACTATTCTTTTAATAGAATAGATTTTATGCCATAATCCATATCAAATAGAACTCTTTATAGCCTTTCTAGACTATAGTTTAGTAAACCTAAACTACTAAATTATCAATAGGATAATTCACATGACTGTACGCCACTTTCTATCCTTATTCGACTGTTCAAAACAAGAATTAGCAAACATTATTCAACGCGCGATAGAACTTAAAAAACTACGCAATAATAACATCCCCCACAGAACACTTGAAGGACGAGTTCTTGGAATGATTTTTGAAAAATCATCAACGCGGACTCGTGTCTCTTTTGAATCAGGAATGATTCAACTAGGCGGACAAGCCATCTTTTTATCACCGCGCGATACCCAATTAGGCCGTGGAGAAACTATCCATGACTCCGCTATCGTAATCTCTAGCATGATCGATATCATCATGATCAGAACCTTTGGCCATGATAAAGTGGTTGAGTTTGCAGAAAATTCTAGCGTTCCAGTGATTAATGCGCTAACCGATGCACTGCATCCTTGCCAATTATTAGCTGACATGCAAACTTTTGTGGAGGCTAGGGGAGATATTGCTGGAAAAACAGTCACTTGGATTGGCGATGGCAATAACATGTGTAACAGTTATGCTGAAGCAGCTGTTCAATTTGATTTTCAATTAAAAGTTGCTTGCCCAAAAGGTTTCGAACCCGACCCTTATTATGTAGAAAAAGCCAAAGGCCATATTGAAATTATGTATGATCCTAAAGAAGCCATTAAAGGATCACACCTTGTTAGCACAGATGTTTTTGCATCCATGGGACAAGAAGATGAAGCAGCAGAGCGCTTACAAAAATTCCAAGGATTCCAAGTAACCGAACAACTACTTGACCTTGCAAGTCCCGATGTTGTCTTTATGCATTGCTTACCTGCTCATCGCGGCGAAGAGATCAGCGAAACATTATTAGATGACCCTCGCTCTGTTGTTTGGCAACAAGCTGAAAATCGTCTACACGCACAAAAAGCATTACTCGAGTTTTTATATCAACAAAGCCAAGCATAAAAAAGCAGGTTAAAAACCTGCTTTTTTATTTCTTTTTAGTGTTAAACAGCTGCTAAACCTCTAACCAAATCCGCTTTAATATCTTCCATATCCTCAAGCCCTACAGCTATACGTAGCAAACCATCTTTGATGCCTGCTTTCAAACGTGCTTCTGGAGCAACACGGCCATGCGTTGTCGTCGCTGGATGCGTAATCGTTGTCTTCGCATCCCCTAAATTAGCCGTTATAGAAATCAAACGTGTAGCATCAATTAAACGCCAAGCCGCTTCTTTTCCTCCCACCACATCAAAACCTAACACTGCCCCAAACCCTTGCTGCTGTCGTTTAGCCAATGTATGTTGGGGATGACTCTCTAGTCCTGCAAAATACACCTTTTCAACATTAGGTTGCTTTTCTAACCATTGGGCTAACATTAAGGCATTCTCATTATGTGCCTGCATTCGTAACTTCAAGGTTTCTAACCCTTTCAAAAAGATCCAAGCGTTAAAAGGGCTCATGGTAGGCCCCGCTGTTCTCAAAAAGCCGACCATTTCATTCATATGCTCTGCTCGACCAGCTAATGCACCACCCAAGCAGCGCCCTTGCCCATCAATGTATTTAGTTGCTGAATAAACAGCTATATCAGCCCCTAACTTAATGGGTTGTTGTAACACTGGCGTACAAAAGCTATTATCCACTGCTAAAAGCACGCCTCTTGCATGAGCTAAAGTTGCAAGCACAGCAATATCCACTAACTCCGACAAAGGATTGGAAGGAGACTCAACAAAAAATAATTTTGTATTGACCTTATAAGCGGCTTCCCATGCACCAATATCTTGTAAAGGTACATAGTCTACCTCAATACCAAAGCGCTTAAAGTATTTTTCAAATAAACTAATAGTCGAACCAAACACGCTTTGCGAAACAACAATATGGTCACCCGCACTACAAAGAGACATCACTAAAGCCAAAATAGCCGCCATGCCCGACGAAGTGGCAACGGCCTGTTCAGCGCCTTCCATTGCAGCTAAACGCTCTTCAAAATTACGTACTGTTGGATTGGTATAGCGTGAGTAAACATTCCCTGCTATCGCCCCTGAAAAATGATCTGCAGCATCAGCCGCTGAGTCAAAGACATAACTAGTTGTTAAAAATAAAGCCTCACTGTGTTCAGCCTCTGGCGTTCGCTTTTGCCCTGCCCTTACCGCTAGCGTATCTAAACCCACACCATCTAAATCGCTATTTAAACGACCTGCTTGCCATTTATTGGTCATAATTACCGTCTCTTTCTAGTTATTATGCAATTCTATAATTTCAGTTTCAGCTTGTTTTTTCCCTAGGGCTTTATCATTACGCTCCTCTTCAATGTGGTGTAAATAAGCCTCATTAACATCACCGGTCACATAATGTCCATCAAATACTGCACAATCAAACTCTTGAAGATTTGTTCCCTCAAAACGCACAGCTTCTTTTAAATCCTCAAGATCTTGATAAACTAGCCAGTCTGCACCTATCAGCTGGGCAACCTCTTCGGTTGTACGATTATGTGCAATCAACTCATGAACGCTCGGCATATCAATACCATAAACATTAGGATAACGCACCGCCGGCGCAGCCGAACAAAAATACACTTTTTTAGCTCCGCAATCTCTTGCCATTTGAACGATCTGTTTACAGGTTGTTCCACGAACAATGGAATCATCAACTAATAAAACATTTTTACCTTTAAACTCTAACTCAATAGCATTTAACTTCTGTCTTACAGACTTTTTACGCTCTGCTTGGCCTGGCATAATAAAGGTACGGCCAATATATCGATTTTTTATAAACCCTTCTCTAAACTTAACACCTAACGAATTTGCTAGCTCCAATGCAGAAGTTCTACTGGTATCTGGAATAGGAATCACCACATCAATATCGTGATCAGGGCGCTCTCTTAAAATTTTCTCTGCCAGTTTTTCACCCATTTTAAGACGAGATTTGTAAACAGAACTTCCATCCAGAATCGAATCAGGACGAGCTAAGTAAACATACTCAAAAATACATGGCGTAAACTGTTTTACCTCAACACATTGCTTAGTAAACAACTCGCCTTGCTCTGTAATATAAATAGCTTCCCCTGGGGCAACATCGCGAATTAACGTAAAACCTAGCACATCAAGAGCCACACTTTCTGAAGCCACCATGTACTCTATGCCCTGCTCTGTTTCACGACTACCATATACCAACGGGCGAATACCATTAGGATCGCGGAAAGCAACAATGCCGTGACCTATAATCATGGAGACCACAGCAAATCCCCCCACACAACGCTCATACAACTGAGTGACAGCCTCAAAAATATCATCAGGTGCTAAGCGTAACTTTTTAGACTTAGCTAACTCATGAGCAAATGCATTCAACAATACCTCAGAGTCAGAGGAGGTATTCACATGTCGCAAGTCAGACAAATAAATGCTCTTAGATAGCTCTTCTACATTCGTTAAATTACCATTATGTGCTAGCGTGATCCCATAAGGTGAGTTTACATAAAAAGGTTGCGCTTCCGCAGAACTTGAACTACCTGCTGTTGGATAGCGTACATGGCCTATCCCATAATTACCAAGTAACCGCTGCATGTGGCGCGTATGAAACACATCCTTCACAAGTCCATTAGCTTTACGCAGAAATAACTTATTATCTTTACTAGTTACAATACCTGCTGCATCCTGTCCACGATGCTGTAGAACAATTAGCGCATCATACAGTGCTTGGTTGACATTTGCAGTTCCTACAATACCGACAATACCACACATGGATTAGATCCTCATAATTAACTACTGTGACGATGACACAGGTAAATCTATCTTAGGGTTTAAAGGAATATCTTCAGGTTTAGGAATAGAACGCCAACCACCCAATACAACATTCTTTGACCAATTAGCAGCAACAAGGAAAGAAGGGATTAGTGATGACTCTTTCCATGTATTTGATTCATTCGATACAGGGGTATTGACAAGAAGCCCTACAACAATAACAACTGCTATGGCTCCACGTGCAGCACCAAAAAACATACCTAAAAAACGATCCGTTGCGGATAACCCCGTTGCTTTGATTAAACGAGCCAACACAAAATTGACAATTGCACCAACAATTAACGTTAAAATGAACAAAACTGCACAACTGATCGCAATCCGAAGCCATGCCTGTTCAATATTAGGGGATAGATAGTTTGAAAAGGCGCCACCGTATAACCAAGCAACAACAACAGCCACAATCCAAATAATAAGGGATAAAATTTCTTTTACAAAACCGCGCCACAGACTAATCACTGTAGAAATAAGAATAAGGCCTATAATGCACCAATCTATCTCGTTAAATACCACAAAACACGCTCTCTATTACTTACGTAACAATAGTTACCATAGGTAACTATTGTCGGTATAAACACTATTCAAAGTCAAAATATTTAACTTCAGCCTTATCTTTAAGGTATTTTTGGTATTCGCCCCAGAAGTTAT
>CAYNAM010000080.1:0-11516 GCA_964395065.1 uncultured Ventosimonas sp. | reverse complement strand
TCTGCAAAGTACATCGCGAGGAATGCGCCTTTTTCAATACCCGCAGGAGAGTCACAAATAATATAGTCAAATGTTTCTCTAAGTTCATCAATGACTTTACCTACGCCTTCTTGCGTTAAAGCATCTTTATCACGTGTTTGGCTTGCAGCAAGAATATATAAGTTGTCTATGCGTTTGTCTTTAATTAATGCCTGAGTAATAGATGCATCACCATTAATCACATTAACAAAGTCGTAAACAACACGGCGTTCACAGCCCATAATTAAATCAAGATTTCTTAAGCCTACGTCAAAGTCGATAATAACAGTTTTGAAACCGCGTAGGGCTAATCCTGTGCCCATTGCTGCACTTGTAGTTGTTTTACCTACACCACCTTTACCAGAAGTGACTACAATAATTTTGGCCAAGCTCTCACCTCAATTTGTTAATTTATAGATTTAAAATGCTTACTATAATAACCTTTTACGTATAGGTTTTAAAGATATAATTATACTTAGCTTAATGGCGATATCACGAGTTGATTATCAACCAATGAGAGTTGTGCAGGTTTACCCCATAAGGGGTGATGCCTTAATTCTTCTTCAGTAATCATTTGTCCTGCAATTGAAATAAGTTGAGCTGTTAGTTTTGCACAAAATACACGTGCAGAACTGTTGCCTCGAAATCCTGCCATAGCACGTCCACGCATGTTGCCGTAAATATGAATATTACCATCAGCCATGAGTTCTGCAGCTGTGCTAATATTTGATGTAACAATAAGGTCAGTATCAAAAGCAGTTATTTGCTGGCCACTGCGTACCGGTGCAGAAATAACAAGTGCCTGCGTTGTTTGATGTTTAATAGTTGGTTTATTCTTTTCTGGTGCTTCAGCTGCTAGTTCTTTTATTTCATTGGTCTTGTCAATGACTTTATCATCGGTAGTCGTTATTGGCTGTTCTGATGTGGTGGCTTGATCTTGTGCTGCCTGTTCTACTACTAATGTATTGATTTCATCAATAGCAAGCTGTTGTTGAGTCTTTTCTATTGCATCAATAGATGATTCGATTTCGGTGGATAAGGGTGTTTCTTCTATTATTGGTTCTGGTCGATTAACTGCAATTTCAATTAGTTTTTCACGTGCCCCTGTAGGTGGCAACACTACAAGTCTTTGTTTATGAGCCATGGCGATAATTTTTTCGTTATCGGTACGTATGGCCATCAGTTGAATATTAAACTCTTGAAAAATATTCATGATACCTTTTAACTCAGTTTTTGTTAAAGGGATCTCTAGCTTGTCAATACCTAGCACCATCGGAATGGTGCCGAAGAATTCGGGTGCTTCTTTTACTTTTTTTTCAAGTTCTTGAGTTAAGCGTTCAATATTAAAATGAGTAAGCTCAAATACTGTGATAGCCAGCATTGTACCTTTTAGTTGAAAAGTTGGCTGTTTGGTGGTATTCGACAACAGGGTACTCATAATTCTTCCATCTTGATAAAAAATAATTTCAAATTATAGTATAAATTGTCTTGTAATTGATAACAACGTTACGCTTTATTTAACTCGTTGTGGTGTTCTAGCGATTGCATAGATATCCACTTGTTTAGCACCATGCTGATAAAGAAGCTTGGCTAGTGTGTTGGTGGTAGCTCCCGTGGTGATGACATCATCAACAATAGCAATGTGATGGTTGGTTAACTTTACTTTAGGAGCAAAAGCAAATGCATTGGCTAAGTTTCTAGCACGTTCTTTTGCCGATAGCTGCTGTTGAGATGGAGTATTAATGGTGCGTTTGATGAGATTTGTTTGATAATCAAGTTGAAGTTCTTTTGCAAGCCATTTTACCATCATCTCTGTTTGGTTAAAGCCACGTTGCCGTAGTCTTTGTTTGGCTAGAGGCACACTAATTAAGTAATTAGGTTTGGTAAGCCCCTGTAAGTATCGATCAGATAAGTGTTGGCTAAGCAGTTGTGACAGTAAATAGCCCATAGGCCATTGTTTTTGGTGTTTAAATAAATTGATTAATTGTGCAATAGGGAAGTCGTAACGATAAGGTGTAATTGCTTGAGAGAAGATAGGTGGATTTTGTAAGCATTGTCCACAGATCCCATTGTAGGGTAGAGGAAGGTTGCAATATTGACAACCTTGGTTTATCAGAGGTAGATCATTTTTACATGCCTCACAAATTGCTGTTGTATTTTTTTGTGCTGTCGTTAAACACAATAGGCAGTGAGTAGGGTATGTTAACCAATTAGGTGTTATTTTTTGCAGTAAAAATGAGATGGTAGTAAACACTAATAATCAATACCTATAATATACCAACGCTTAATTCCTGTAGGAGTTTGTACTGTAACCTCAGAGTCTAGTGACTTTCCTATGAGTGCTCGTGCTAGAGGGGAATCAATACTAATGTGATTTTTTTGTAGGTCTAACTCATCGGGGCCGACAATTTTACAGCGCATTTCTGTGCCGTCTTCGTCTTCTAAATAAACAGTGGCCGCGAAATAGACTTTAGATTGATCGGTAGGTGCTTGGTTAATAACTTTTAGTACTTCTAAACGCTTGGTTAAAAAACGAACACGACTATCAATCTCGCGGAGCATTTTTTTTCCGTAGGTATATTCAGCGTTTTCTGACCTGTCGCCTTGTGCTGCGGCTTCACTTACCGATTGAGTGATCTTAGGGCGTTTAACATGCCATAGTTCATGCAGTTCTGCTCTTAACTTTGCTTCTCCCTCAGGCGTGATTAATGCTGTACCTGCTTTGCGAGGAGGGCGGTAACGACTCATAAATTAACCTTCGCGTAAAATTTGTAGTGGACTGGTGTTGATTGTGCGGCGAGTTCCCCATAGCCCTATGCTACCAATAAGTATTGCTCCAATAAAGGGCAGTAATAATAAGCTTGGGTGGAAAAACCAAGGGATGTCAAGCACATAGTGGTAAAGTAGTGCACTGATTGACTCGCAGCCTACAGCAGCAAGCAAACCAGACATAAAACCCAGCAAGCTGAATTCAGCTAATTGTGTTTGTTTTAATAGGCGACGGTTGGCTCCTAAAGCTCTTAACAGTGCGCCTTGGCGAATTCTACCATCCAATGTCGACTGTAACCCTGCGAGTAGCACGGTGATACCAGCCAGTAATACAAAAAATAGAATATATTCAACGGCAATAGTCACTTGTCCAAGAATCTGGTTGAGCTGTTTTAGTAAGCCATCGATATCTAACAAGGTAATGGTTGGGAAGTTTTTAGCAAGTTGAACAATTTCTTTATCATTTCCTTGTGGAATATGGAAGCTGGTTAAATAGGTAGTGGGGATTTTATTTAAGCTATTGGGCTCAAAGATAACGAAGAAGTTAGGTTGAAAGTTATCCCAGTTTATTTTGCGAGTATTATGGACAATGGTTTTATACACAACGCCGCTGATAACAAATGTTAGCTCATCACCAACGGTTACACCTAAACTATTGGCGAGTTCTTCTTCAACTGAAATGTTAATATGATCTTCAGGGGATGGCTTGTCTTTTTGCCACCATTGTCCTTGAATGATTTTGTTTTCATTGGGGAGTTGGTCTGACCATGTTAGATTAAGGTCACGCTGGGTTGCATTTTCTCCACGTCCTTTAAGTGCTAGTTCATTGATGGCTATCCCTTTGACTGCGACCAATCGTCCTGTAATAATCGGGTAGTAGGGTGCCATGTTGTCAGAAAGTTTAGCAACGTTTTCTTTAAAGTTAGAGAGCTCTGTTTCTGAAATATTCATGGCAAAAAAGTTAGGTGCTTTTTCTGGAAGTTGTTTTTGCCAAGTGTCTAGTAATTCACCGCGCAAGAGGACAATCATTGACATTGCCATTAAGATAATACCAAAGGCAAGAATTTGTCCGATAGCGCGTATTGGATTGCGTAATAACTGGCCTAATCCAAGTCGCCAAGGTAAAGAGGCTTTAGCCAATAATTTTCGCAAACCTTTTAGACTTAAAAAGAGCAGGCTACCTAAAATAAGTGTGGCAATAATACCACCGCCCATGAGAGACAAAGTTAGCTTAATATCAAGGCTAAGTCTCCACATGATAATAGAGAGCGTTAAAAGTGACAGACCATAAATAAACCAACTGCGAATAGGGGTTGGAAATATGTCCTGTCGTAAAACACGGATCGGTGGGGTATTACCTAAACTAGCCAGTGGAGGGATAGCAAAACCCGCTAAAGTAATAAGCCCTGTCATGATCCCCGCTAGGGCTGGTTTAATTCCCCCCGATGGTAGCGTATCATTCACCAAGCCAGACAGTAGCTTAAAAAGCCCTATTTGAACGAACCAACCAATAACAGCACCTATAATAGTTGCCATGAGGCCAATATAGGCTAATTGCAAAGTGTAAACACTGAGCACTTGATTGCGAGAAAGCCCTAAGCAGCGCAGCAGAGCACTACTATCAAAGCGTTTTGTCGCAAATTGATTGGCTGATAATGCAACGGCAACACTTGCTAAAAGAATAGCTACAAGACTCGCTAAATTAAGATAGTTTTCTCCTTTATTGAGGGTATTATTGAGTTGAATATTGCCGTCTTTGCCTGTCAGTATTTTTTGATTAGGCGCCAATGTTTTTTCGATGGCCGCTTTGTATTGGGCAATTGTATTCGTTGTTCCCGCCCACAGTTGGCGATAGCTCGCGCGGCTACCTGCTTGTATGGCATTGGTTTTAGGCAAGTCGGCGATGTTCATTAAAATATGTGGGTTAAGTGTATAGAAGTCTATCGCACGATCAGGTTCGTAGGTTAGTATCTTGGTTAAGCGTATCTTAGCATTACCAATAGAAATGGTATCACCGGGCTTTAGATTTAATGCAACGAATAAGCGATTTTCAGCCCATGCTTCTCCCTCAGCAGGCGCTTTTTGTGCGAATTGTTCGGGAGATTTATTATTTTCTTTGTATTTTAATTGTCCGCGCAATGGGTAATTATGGTCGACAGCTTTAATACTGACCAGCTGCATATCTTCTTCATTAATAACGACTGTACTAAAAGAGATGGTTTTTGCTTGTTTTAAGTGCAGTTTTTCGCCAATATCAATTTGTTCTGGGCTAGCGGGTGATGTGCCACGAATGACTAGGTCGGCTGCTAAAAAATCGCCTGCTCGTGTTTCCATTGATACTTGCAAACGCGTACTAAAATAACTAATGGCTGTGCTTGAAATAACGGCAATCATTAAAGCAAAAAATAAAACGCGTAGTTCACCGGCTTTGATGTCCCTTATGACTTGACGTAGGGCTAGGCTAGCCAGCTTATTGAGAGAGAGTTTCATTGAGCGCTCTCATTGGCAATTTTGCCCGCTTCGATTTGAATTTGGCGATGGCAACGTTTGGCTAAGCGCTCTTCATGAGTAACGAGGACGAGTGTTGTTGCTTGCTCTTGGTTTAACTCAAAAAGTAAGTTACTGATGTGTTCGCCCGTATGTGTATCTAAATTACCTGTGGGCTCATCGGCAAATAAAATTTTAGGATGAGAAGCAAAGGCCCTTGCTATCGCGACACGTTGTTGTTCTCCACCTGAGAGTTGTTTTGGGTAGTGTCGTAAACGTTTTTCTAAACCAACACGTTCTAATAACTGTTGTGCTTCTTTTTTAGCTTGTGTATTGCCTTTTAATTCAAGAGGAAGCATGACATTTTCTAATGCAGTGAGCGTATCTAAAAGTTGAAACGATTGAAAGATAAAACCTACGTGCTCCGCTCTAATAGCTGCACGCTGATCCTCGTTGAGCTGATTAAGTGACTGCTCCGCCAGTATAATATTACCTGATGTTGGGGTATCTAACCCAGCGAGTAGGCCAAGTAACGTGGATTTTCCAGAGCCGGAACTACCGATGATGGCGAGGCTATCACCTGCATCGAGTGCAAATGTAATATCTTGCAAAATGATGAGATCCTCTTCACCCTTAACAACTTTTCCAACTTGCTGTACATTTAAGATAATATTTTTCATAAGGTGCCTAAATGTTTAAAAAAATCCTATTCGTTATCATAGCATTATTTACTGTATCTGTTGCTAGTGGAAAAACGTTATTAATTGTTGGCGATAGCATCAGCGCAGGGTATGGTGTTGATCTATCAAAAGGTTGGGTCAAGCTACTAGAGCAGCGTTTAAAAGATAAGCACTATGACTATGAAGTGATTAATGCTTCTATTTCAGGCGATGTGACCAGTAATGGCGCTGCACGATTACCTGCATTGTTAGAGAAGTATCACCCTGCGGTTGTGATTATTGAAATGGGAGGAAATGACGGTTTAAGGGGGACACCGCCTAAGCTTATTCAACAAAACCTAACCCAGATGGTTCAACAAGCAAAGCAGCAAAGTAAAGTCCTTTTGGTTGGTATTCAGTTACCACCTAATTATGGGGAGTTGTATCTAGAGCGATTTAGTGCCATGTATCCTGCTATTGCAAATGAACAACAAGTCGTTTTGTTAGACTCAATAGTAAAAAATACAGGGGGGAATGCTGACTTAATGCAGTCAGACGGTATTCATCCTAATGAGGCAGGGCAACCCATTATTCTTAATGATATTTGGGAAAAACTGGTTCCCTTATTAGATAGGCCAAATAAATCATAGATTATTACGATTTTTTACTATATGGTTCATAATAAAAACGTTAAAATAGTCGACTTTTGTAAAATTACCTTTAGATGGCTAGTTAGTTATAGCTGGCGTGGAGTTTTTATAGTGCGTTTGTTAAAAGTAGCTGTTGGTGGCTTTTTAATGTGTGGTTTAGTAGCTAATGCCTTTGCTGTGCAATATCCATCACCTAGTAATGGGAATGATCTCATAGGACGTATGCAGGTGATTAAGGCAAAGTATGAAGATACTTTCGCAGACCTTGGCGATACTTATAGTTTGGGGTATAGTCAGTTAGTTGCTGCTAATCCCGGGGTTGATGCATGGTTACCTGGAACCGGAACAGATATTTTATTACCAACACGCTATATTTTACCTGACGCCCCTCGTACAGGCGTTGTTATCAATTTACCTGAATACCGTCTTTATTATTATCCTAAGGATGGTAAAACAGTGTATACCTTCCCTTTAGGTATTGGTCGAGAGGGTTGGAGCTCTCCACTAGGTAACACCAAAATTGTAGGAAAGGTTAAAGATCCAACATGGACTCCTCCGGCATCTATTCGTGCTGAACATGCTAAAGATGGTGATATTTTGCCCGCAGTTGTTCCAGCAGGTCCTGATAATCCTCTTGGCCCTTATAAAATGCAATTAGGTTTTAGTGGTTATTTAATCCATGGTTCTAATCAAAAGTTTGGTGTTGGTACGCGTACAAGCCATGGTTGTTTTAGAATGCTAAATCCTGATGTGACATTTTTATACAGTATTTTACCGCAGGGAACCAATGTTAATATTGTGACACAACCTTATAAAATAGGGATTGAGGATGGTAAAATTTATTTTGAGGCGCATCAAGCCTTAGATGAACATCCTGCACCAGATTTACATAAGTTTCTTAATGATTTCTTAGCAAAACATGGTAATAATCCTAACTTCATTATTGATTACTCGGTTGTTCAATTAGTTGCTGAACATCACGATGGTATTCCAGTTCAAATTGGTAATACAGAAGGAATTCCTGTAAAACAGCCTGTTAAAGAAGTAGAGACAATGCAAGCCAATGACCAAGTCGATACTGTTGAGCAGGCAGGTACAGAAATATCCCATGAAAATTAAAAAATGAGTAACTAATTAAAAAAGCGGTTATTAATAACCGCTTTTTTATTAACTGCTAACTAAGCTGCTGCACCGCTATGGAACCTGAACTCATCATCAGGTGTTAAGATGGCTTCCTTTTCAATTTCAGCAAAAAAAGTCACACGGTCATCGATAGGTGTGAGGGAGTATTGTTGCGCAAGCATTAAATAGTCTTGGTAATGACGACCTTCTGATTTTAGTAATGATAAATAAAAAGCAGATAATTCTTCGTCAACATAAGGGGCTACTCGGTAAAATCGCTCACAAGAGCGTGCTTCGATAAACGCGGCGATGATGAGCGTATCGATTAAACGTTCTTGCTCTGGTTTTCTTAAATGATGACGTAGTCGTTTTGCATAATGTGCAGCCTCTAAATAAGCATAGTGCACATCTCGTTTTTTCATGATTGCTGCGACTTTTTCAAAATGACGGAGTTCTTCTCTGGCTAAGCGAGAAAGTTTGTACTGTAAGTCTTCAAGTTCCGTGTAGCGAACGATCAGGTTCAGAGCAGTAAAGGCTGCTTTTTTTTCGCAGTTAGCATGGTCAATTAAAAGGATTGGCTCATTATCTTTTAACTTTGCTTGTTCTATCCAACTTTCGGGTGTCGGGCAGAGTAAAAACGTTTCAATTTCTGGCAGTAATTGTGCTTTCATGATATAAAAATAACGTTTATTTAAACTTTAGAAGTTTAACATGTTAACCAACGAAAAATAAGTGATTTTCATGGCTATTTATTAGGTACGAGAGATGTATATCAGTAGGAGTGTGATGCTAAAAGTTATTAGAGCAGCTGTGTTAAGCATTTTTTTTGTTTCTACTACTGCATGGTCAAATAATTTACAAGTCGCTGAGGCGGCTAGGCAACAAATAGGTAAAACCATACAGTATGACCCTCGCTATGTTAAGTTGGCGTATCCTATGGGTGATGTTCCAGAAGTTGCAGGGGTTTGTTCTGATGTGGTTATTCGTGCCTTAAGAGCAAATAAAGTTGATTTGCAAGTATTGGTTCATGAGGATATGAGCCAATATTTTAATCAATACCCTAATTCTTGGGGGCTTAAGCGAACAGATAAAAATATCGATCATAGACGCGTACCAAACTTAGAGGCTTTCTTTAAGCGTCAAGGCAAAAGCTTGCAGGTGACACGAGAAAGTTATAACTATCAAGCGGGGGATATTGTCTCGTGGCGATTAGATAATGGATTACCTCATATTGGTATTGTTTCAATGAATAAGGTAGCAAATACTCAACGACCTCTAGTTATTCATAATATTGGTTCAGGGGTTCGAGAGGAGGATGTATTATTTGAGTGGAAAATAGTAGGGCATTATCGTTACTATAAGAATTAGAGTAACGCATGCTTTGTTACAAAAATAATGTTACAAAGCTTAAGCACGTTTTTTCTGTATGATAGTATAACCCTTCAATGTTAATGCTATTTGTTCTTTTTTTGTATGATATATTATGATTAAATTAAATGTTACTAAATATGTGGTCGTTAGCGCTCTTGCTAGTTTTTTATTAGTTGCTTGCTCTAATTCAGAGCAAAAGCCTAAGGAAGTTGTTCAAGTAAAAAGAGGTAATGTAACTTATACCTCTGTAGGTTTAAATACCATATTGGTTAAGCAGGCACTAGTGGGTTCAAATTTTGAGGTTGTAGAAAGAGGCGATAGTATTGTTGTTATTATCCCCGTTAAAGGAAGCTTTAATCCTAAGAGACCCGATGTTTTGATGCCAGTTACATTAACCCCTCTGACTAAAATAGCTAAGTTAGTTAAGCAAGATACAAGTAAGGTCATGGTGATTGTAGGACACACGGATACAACAGGAACAGCACTTGCAAATAATACGCTAAGTGCTCAACGTGCTAAAAGTGTTAGTTCTGTTTTTTCTGTAACAGGCTTGCCGCATAGTAGAATGTTTGCAACAGGTGTCGGCTCGAATCAACCTATAGCATCCAATAAAACGGTTAAAGGGCGTGAGGAAAACCGGCGTGTTGAATTGATCATTGCTCCCCGTTCTTCAAATAGTATGGATACTTTACCTAATTTATATGCCGTAACAAATTATTAAGAACAGGGGCGTCTTTTTTGTTTATTATTAATGCATATTAAATCTTGTGTGAACTTTATCTGATATCAATATGCTTGAACGATCTTGCTGTTTAATAAATAGGCAATTATAGGAAATGGATGATATGAATAAATTATTAGTCACTATTTCCCTCTGTTATTTTAGTATGGGGCTTTCATTAGCAAAAGAATCTCTTAATAGTATGAAATTGGCTGATATTCGCATGGGTAGTATTGCTACTGAAACGAACTGTAGTATAGCTGATTTCTCCGAGTCATCCTCTTTTGATAAAAAGAATGTTTCTACTGAAAAAAATAATAGCCCTTCCAACGCCACTATATTGGCGAAAAATAAAGATTTTTATCGTATTAGTAAAGGTCCTAAAGGAATGTTTTTTATTGTGCAGGATTTTTATGCTTCTGGTGAAAAAAGAACAGAACCCTTTTTAGTCTCTGATATAGAAAAAGCTAAACAAGATAATTTTGACCTGCTCACTTATGATCAAATGGCCATTAACGGTTTGTTAATTACTTGGTTTAATAATGGACAAGTTGAGCGAAAAGGTGTATTTGATCAAGGCAAACGTAAAGGGTTATGGGTTACATGGTACGATAACGGTCAAAAGAGAGCCTCAGGCCATTATAAAAATGGTCTAAAAGAAGGCACATGGACTGTTTGGTATCAATCAGGTAATAGAATGCAAAAAGGCTATTTCCAAGCGGATAGACGCGAGGGAGTTTGGATCTATTGGTATGATATAAATGGCAAAAAGAAAGAAGCAGGACGTTATAATAATGATTATCGTGTAGAGCGCTGGAACTATTGGAATGATAAAGGTTCTTTAGTTAAAAGTGAAATTAAGGAACCAGATGCCGAGTAATAACACCTTATAATAACCTAATTGAATAGGTTTTGTGTGTAGATTATTCATTCTTTTATTTTGTAAGCAATTAATCCTGTCGCAATTGATGCAATGGCAGCAATTATTAAATAATAAGCAGATGCCATGTTATCATATCGACTCCATAGAGTGATAATAACAGGAGTCATTAGACTCGTGATTGCAAAGGTCAGATTATAAGCAAAAGATATACCGCTGACTCTTATAGCTGATGGAAAGAGATCAATCCCTAAGATGGGCATTGTTACCGTTACCCCTGCAAAATAACCAATAAACATATAGTTCGTTATCAGCTGTACATTGCTGATTGCTGGACTTAGTTGGCTAAAGAAGTAGTATCCTGCTAAGATTACACCACTCCAACTAAAAAGATACGTACTGCGTAGGCTTAAACGGTCATTTAGCCAACCAAAAGAAATATTTCCAAATACCATCATTAGTGTGGCGAGCGCATTGGCTTTAAATATAAGAGTACTTGATAGGTTTAACTGTTGAAGCTGCGCAGGAAGTAATAAGATAATAATAATAACAACCGATGCTGTGCTCCATGTCATTACACCACAAAGTGCTGTGGCAGGAAGATGGTTTTTTAAGACAGTTTTTAATGGCCACTCTTTGGCTAATTGGCGTTTAGCTAAAATTTCTTGGAATACAGGTGTTTCTGCAAGATGTTGGCGTAAGTAAAAAGTAGCTAATCCTAAGCAGCCACCTATCATAAATGGGATTCTCCAACCAAACGCTAGAATTTTTTGCTGATCCAAAGTTGATTTTAGGCAGAGTAATACCAATGCACCTAATAATGAACCACCCGAAATACC
>CAYNAM010000079.1:0-11817 GCA_964395065.1 uncultured Ventosimonas sp. | reverse complement strand
TGAAAAAGGTTATCGTAATCTGACAGAATTGATTTCTCAAGGGTATGAAAGTGGCCAACATGAGGGTATGGTCATTATTGAGAAAGAGTGGCTGATTCAGGCAAATGAAGGTTTGATTGTTTTGTCAGGGGCTCGTGAAGGCGAAATAGGACAGGCTCTATTGTCCAATAACCCAAATGATGCGGATGAGCTATTAGCTGATTGGTTAGTCTATTTTAATGACCGTTTTTATATAGAGGTTCAGCGTACCGAACGCCCTTACGAAGAAGAGTATTTGCATGCGGCTGTCGCATTAGCCACAAAATACAATGTACCGCTTGTGGCAACCAATGATGTAAGATTTTTGACAGAAGAAGAGTTTGAAGCCCATGAAACACGCGTTTGTATTGGGGAAGGGCGTGTATTGGATGACCCTAAAAGACCACGTAATTATAGCCGTCAGCAATATTTAAAAACGCCTGAGCAAATGGCAGAGCTTTTTAGCGATTTGCCGGAGGCATTAGAGAATACGGTAGAAATTGCTAAGCGCTGCAATATAAAAGTACAACTAGGAAAGTACTTCTTGCCTAATTATCCTATACCCGAAGGGATGACGATGGATGATTTCTTTCGTAAAGAGTCTTTGGATGGGCTTGAGGAGCGATTGTCTCATATATTGCCACTAGATACGCCTGATTATGAAGCAAAGAAACAAGTTTATTTAGATCGTTTAAAGTTTGAACTGGATATTATTATTCAGATGGGGTTCCCCGGTTATTTCTTAATCGTGATGGATTTTATTAAATGGGCTAAAAAAAATGGGGTACCTGTTGGGCCGGGACGTGGATCTGGTGCGGGGTCGTTGGTTGCTTATTCGTTAAAAATTACTGATCTTGATCCTTTAGCGTATGACTTACTTTTTGAACGTTTTTTAAACCCTGAGCGGATATCCATGCCTGACTTTGATGTGGATTTCTGTATGGATGGGCGTGATCGAGTGATTGACTATGTAGCAGAAACTTATGGTCGCAATGCAGTTAGCCAGATTATTACCTTTGGCTCAATGGCCGCTAAGGCTGTTGTGCGTGACGTGGCGCGTGTTCAAGGAAAATCTTACGGTTTAGCCGATCGTTTATCTAAAATGATTCCATTTGAAATAGGGATGACGTTAGAAAAAGCCTATGAGCAAGAAGAGACGCTTAGAAATTTCTTGGCTGCAGACGAAGAGGCTGCCGAAATATGGGAAATGGCGCTTAAGTTAGAAGGTATTACTCGAAATACAGGTAAGCATGCAGGGGGGGTAGTTATTGCTCCGACAAAGTTGACAGATTTCTCTCCTGTGCAATGTGATGAAGAAGGTCATAGCCTTGTTACCCAGTATGATAAAGATGATGTAGAAGCTGCTGGACTTGTAAAGTTCGACTTTTTGGGTTTGAGAACGTTGACAATTATCGACTGGGCAATGGCAACGATCAACAGAGAGCGCTCTAAAAAAGGAGAATCACCTCTTGATATTAACTTTATTCCTTTAGATGATGCAAATACCTATAAGCTATTACAGCGTGCAGAAACAACTGCGGTGTTTCAGCTTGAATCCAGAGGGATGAAGGAGTTAATCAAAAAATTAAAGCCTGACTGCTTAGAAGATATTATTGCATTGGTGGCACTATTTCGACCAGGACCTTTGCAGTCGGGGATGGTGGATGATTTTATTAATCGTAAACATGGGCGTGCAGAGCTAGCATTTCCCCATCCTGATTATCAGTTAGAAAGTTTAAGACCTGTACTATCACCTACTTATGGCATTATTCTTTATCAAGAACAAGTGATGCAAATTGCACAAGTAATGGCAGGCTACACACTTGGTGGCGCTGATATGTTGCGCCGAGCCATGGGTAAGAAGAAGCCAGAGGAAATGGCAAAGCAACGCTCTGTTTTCTTGGAAGGTGCTGAAAAAAATAATATCGATAAAAATTTAGCAGGTAATATTTTCGATCTGGTTGAAAAGTTTGCGGGTTATGGATTCAATAAATCGCATTCTGCTGCTTATGGATTGGTTTCATATCAAACGGCTTGGTTAAAAACACACTATCCAGCTCCTTTTATGGCGGCAGTGCTTTCTTCAGATATGCATAATACAGATAAAGTGGTGACACTGATAGAAGAGTGTCGCAACATGAAATTGCGCATTGATGCGCCGGATGTTAATGCTTCGGAATTTAAATTTACTGTAGGTGATGATCAACGTATTATTTATGGGTTGGGGGCAATCAAAGGCGTTGGTGAAGGTCCGGTTGAGGCTATTGTAGAGGCACGAAAAGATGGTATATTTAAAGACCTATTTGATTTTTGTAAGCGTGTTGACTTAAAGAAGATTAATAAGCGTACTTTAGAGGCGCTAATTCGTTCAGGGGCTTTCGATCGATTAGGCCCATTTTATAACGATGAGTTAAGTGCTTATAAGGCAACTGTTGATAAAAATAGAGCAGTCTTAGTGGCGGCTATGGATGATGCTATTCAAGCAGCAGACCAACAGGCGCGAAGCGAAGACAGTGGTCATATGGACTTGTTTGCTGATTTGTTTGTGGATAATACGTCTGGGGATGTTTATCGGGCTTACAAAAAAGCCCGTGAAATTCCACTCAAAGAGCGGCTAAAGGGTGAAAAAGAAACATTGGGGCTTTATCTGACGGGGCATCCGATTGATGAGTATGAAGTTGAGGTTCGACGATTTGCACGGCAGAGAATTGTTGATCTTAAGCCTGCAAAAGATACGCAGACAGTAGCAGGCTTAATTGTCAGTATGCGTGTCATGAAAAATAAAAAAGGCGATAAAATGGGGTTTATTGTCTTGGATGATCGATCAGGTAGAATTGAGGCCTCGTTATTTGCAGATGTTTTTAATGAGTACCAAGTATTGCTAAAAACAGATGCTATGGTTGTTGTAGAGGGAGAGGTCAGTCATGATGACTTCTCAGGTGGATTAAGATTACGAGTTAGGAAAGTCCATAGTTTGCTAGATGCTCGTATTAGTTTGGCTGATAGTCTTCGTATATGTATACAAAGTGAACAGCTTGCATTAGACAAGCTAACATGGTTAAGTAATTTGTTACAGCAATATAAAGGTACTTGTCCTACATGTATTGACTATCAAAATGAGAAAGCCTCTGCGGTATTACGATTAGGGGAGGCATCGAATGTTAAACCGTCAGATCAATTAATCCAAGTGTTACGGGATCAGTTTGGTAAAAAAAATGTTTACCTTAATTACCGTTAAGGCTCTGTAGGATAAAGCAACGAGTTACCGATTTTTTAAGGATTATTCTATTAATTAGAAGTGAGAAAATAAAGTATTCACTTTATTCAGAAAAAATAGTAAGTTAAAGACAGAAAAAGTATATAATCAGCTCAATGAGAATTTAATAAACAAAGGTTAATTATGAATCCAAACTTTCTTGATTTTGAACAGCCCATTGCTGACTTGATAGCAAAAATAGATGAGTTGCGATTAGCCCAAGATGGAAACTCACAAAATATTGCCGAGGCTATTGCCAATTTAGAAAAAGAAAAACAAGAAAAGACAGTAGCTCTTTTTAATAATTTGACAAGTTGGCAAATAACACAGTTATCACGTCATCCTAAGCGCCCATATGCATTAGATTATATTAATCAGTTATTTACAGAGTTCGAAGAGCTTCACGGTGATCGTCACTTTGCAGATGATGAGGCCATTGTGGGCGGGGTTGCGCGTTTTGATGATAAACCTGTTGTAGTGATAGGGCATCAAAAAGGTCGTGATGTTAAAGAAAAAGTGCGTCGTAATTTTGGCATGCCTAGGCCTGAGGGGTATCGCAAAGCGTGCCGATTGATGGAGCTTGCTGAGCGATTCAAAATGCCTATTTTGACATTTATTGATACTCCAGGAGCTTATCCTGGCGTGAGTGCTGAAGAGCGGGGGCAGAGTGAAGCCATCGCTTGGAATTTACGTGTAATGTCTCGATTAAAAACCCCTATTATTTGTACAGTGACAGGTGAGGGTGGCTCTGGTGGTGCGCTCGCTATCGGTGTGGGTGACCGTTTGAATATGCTTCAATACTCGATTTACTCGGTCATTTCGCCTGAAGGCTGTGCGTCTATTCTTTGGAAAACTGCTGAGAAAGCACCTGATGCCGCAGAAGCAATGGGGGTTACAGCGGATCGTTTGAAAGTGTTAAATATAGTTGATCAAGTTATTAGTGAACCTCTTGGTGGCGCTCATCGTGATTATGAAACGACGATGAAGAATGTTCATAATGTATTAGCTGAACAATTGAATGAGTTGCAAATGCTCACGATAGATGAGTTATTGGAAAAGCGCTATCAACGTTTGATGAGTTATGGCGTTGCATAAGTCCTTTTAAAAATATTATATATTTTTAAAAAAAAGACTTGACAATGACGGCATTTACTAGCAAAATGCCGCCTCGCTTGGAGGGGTTCCCGAGCGGTCAAAGGGAGCAGACTGTAAATCTGCCGTCTACGACTTCGAAGGTTCAAATCCTTCCCCCTCCACCATTTTTTAGTGTCAAATGCGGGCATGGTTCAATGGTAGAACCTCAGCCTTCCAAGCTGATGATGCGGGTTCGATTCCCGCTGCCCGCTCCAATCCTTTACGTCGCTCATGTAGCTCAGTTGGTAGAGCACACCCTTGGTAAGGGTGAGGTCAGCGGTTCAAATCCGCTCATGAGCTCCATGTTTAGGTTTCATTGTTTTGTGGTTTAAAAAAATTAATAAAGTGGTTGCTTTTTTGTTAAATAAAAAAGTATAATGTCCGGCCTTTTATTAGGCCAGTAGCTCAATTGGCAGAGCGACGGTCTCCAAAACCGTAGGTTGGGGGTTCGATTCCCTCCTGGCCTGCCAGATTCTTAGAAATCTGGTTTTTATTCTTAATTTAAGGATCTTTATTTAGATGAATACTAAGGTTGAAGCCCAAAACTATCGTCTTGATCCATTGAAGTGGATTACTATTGCTATTCTCATAGCTGTTGGAGTTGTTGGGAACTGGTATTTTGCATCTATCGGATTGTCTATTTTTTACCGCGTAGTGGGATTGATTGTACTAACCGCTATAGCCCTTTTTATTGGTGTGAAAACACAAAAAGGACAGGCAATTTTTGCTTTGTTAAAGTCTTCGCGTGCTGAAATGCGTAAAGTGGTTTGGCCTAGTCGCCAAGAAACTAAGCAGACAACATTAATTGTAGTAGTGGTCGTATTGATTACAGCGTTAATATTGTGGGGTTTAGACACTTTATTTGGTTGGTTAGTTTCTTTAATCGTAGGATAATAAATCATGGCTAAACGCTGGTATGTAGTTCACGCCTATTCTGGCTATGAAAAGAATGTTATGCGTGCTTTGCAAGAGCGCGTTAAGTTACTTGAAAAAGAAGAAGATTTTGGTGAGATATTAGTCCCTACAGAAGAAGTTGTAGAGATGCGAGCTGGTCAGAAACGTAAAAGTGAGCGCAAATTTTTTCCTGGCTATGTGCTTGTACAAATGGAATTAAATGATAGTACTTGGCATCTGGTAAAAAATACGCCGCGTGTGATGGGTTTTATTGGTGGTACTGCAGATAAACCTGCGCCAATTACTGATAAAGAAGCTGAGGCTATTCTTCAGCGTATGGCAACTACTAGCGATAAGCCGAAGCCAAGAACGTTATTTGAACCGGGTGAAACTGTGCGTGTAATTAGTGGTCCGTTTGCTGATTTTAATGGGACTGTTGAAGAAGTGAATTACGAAAAGAGTCGTGTTCAAGTCGCCGTTTCCATTTTTGGTCGTTTGACACCGGTTGAGCTAGAGTTTAGTCAAGTAGAAAAAGTTTAGTTTTTGAAATCTCCACTATGAAAAGTGGAGGAGTTTGTAACGGGGAGCTTTTAGGAGCGTTAAAACCCAAATATTGGAGCATGTAATGGCTAAGAAAATCACAGCGTACATTAAACTACAGGTTAAGGCCGGTCAGGCTAATCCTAGCCCACCAGTTGGTCCTGCATTAGGTCAACACGGTGTTAATATCATGGAGTTTTGTAAAGCATTTAATGCAAAAACTCAAGGTATGGAGCCAGGTCTTCCTACGCCAGTAATTATTACTGTTTATGCTGACCGTAGTTTTACTTTTGAAACTAAAAGTACACCAGCTGCTGTATTATTAAGAAAAGCGGCAGGTATTAAAAGCGGTTCAAGTAAACCAAATACACAGAAAGTGGGTACTGTTACACGTGCTCAATTAGAAGAAATTGTTAAGTTAAAACAGGCTGACTTAACGGCTGCTGACTTAGATGCTGCTGTTCGCACCATCGCAGGTTCTGCTCGTAGTATGGGCTTAAATGTGGAGGGTGTATAATGGCTAAGTTAAGTAAACGTCAAAAAATGATTGCTGAAAAAGTAGAAGCAAACAAAGTTTATGGTATCGAAGAAGCTGCAAAGTTACTTGCTGAATTATCAACTGTAAAATTCAAAGAATCAGTTGATATTGCTATTAACTTAGGTGTTGATCCACGTAAATCAGACCAAGTTGTTCGTGGTGCTGCTGATATGCCAAACGGTACAGGTAAAACAGTAAGAGTTGCTGTATTTACTCAAGGTGCTGCAGCAGAAGCTGCTTTAGCAGCGGGTGCTGACAAAGTGGGTATGGATGATTTAGCGGCTGAAATGAAAGCAGGTAACTTGGATTATGATGTGGTTATCGCTTCCCCTGATGCAATGCGCGTTGTTGGTCAGTTAGGTCAAGTTCTTGGTCCTCGTGGTTTGATGCCAAACCCTAAAGTGGGAACTGTAACACCTGATGTTGCAACGGCTGTTAAAAGTGCAAAAGCAGGTCAAGTTCGCTTCCGTACTAACAAAGAGGGTATTATTCATGCCTCTATCGGTAAAGTGGATTTTGAACCAGTTAAGTTGAAACAAAACTTAGAAGCATTATTGATTGAAGTTAAACGTTTGAAACCATCTACCTCTAAAGGTATTTATTTGAAGCGTTTGACACTGAGCTCAACAATGGGCCCAGGCTTACAAATCGATCAAGCAACGTTAGAGATTTAAGCTCGTAAGAGCAAAATAAATTGGGGTCCCTGCCTGGCGGGGGCTATCCAAGACCGTAGGTGGATATCCTTAATCTTTTAGGCCTACGCAGATGGTGCTCCCGATTCCAATGAATCAGACACCGAAACGCTTAATAGATAACTATTAAGTTCAATGGAAACATCCAGGAGTAAACCCGTGGCGATTAAACTCGAAGACAAAAAAGCGATTGTTGCTGAAGTCAGCGAGGCTGCAAATGGTGCTTTATCTGCTGTCGTGGCTGATGCCCGTGGCGTGACTGTAAGTGCTATGACTGGACTTCGTAAACAGGCTCGTGAAGCAGGTGTTTATGTACGTGTTGTACGTAATACACTTCTTCGCCGTGTAGTAGAAGGTACTCAATTTGAAGTACTTACTGATACATTTAAAGGCCCAACCTTAATAGCATTCTCTAAAGAACATCCAGGTGCTGCGGCACGTATCTTTAAGGAATTTGCAAAAGGTCAAGAGAAGTTCGAAGTTAAAGCTGCCGCTTTTGAAGGCAACTTGATTGCAGCTGATGCTTTAGCAAGCTTACCAACATACGACGAAGCAATTTCTCAATTGATGAGCGTTATTCAAGGTGCTACAAGCAAGTTTGTACGTACATTGGCCGCTGTTCAAGCACAAAAAGAGGCTTCTGCGGCTTAAGTGTTGCTAAGTTTATTTGTTAACAAATTTATTTAATGATTGTTTAATCATTAATCATTTATATAGGAATTAGAGTTATGGCTCTTACTAACGAAGATATCATCAATGCAGTTTCTGAAATGTCAGTTATGCAAGTTGTTGAATTAATTAAAGCAATGGAAGAAAAGTTCGGTGTTTCTGCCGCTGCTGCTGTTGTTGCTGGTGCTGCTGGTGGTGCTGCTGAAGCCGCTGAAGAAAAAACTGACTTCAACATCCATTTAGTTGAGGCTGGTGATAAGAAAGTTAACGTAATTAAAGCAGTACGTGAAATCACTGGTTTAGGGCTTAAAGAAGCTAAGGCTGTTGTTGATGGTGCTCCTTCTATCGTTAAAGAAGGTGCTACTAAAGAAGAAGCTGAAGCAGCTAAGAAAGCACTTGAAGAAGCTGGTGCTAAGGTTGAACTTAAGTAGGTTTAGCTTAATGTTGGCAGCTCCAACATTAAAATAGAGCTGATGGCTGGTGGCTTTCGCTACCGGCCTTTTTCCGTTATAGCCACGCTATAATAGAATATGAATATAGAATTTTAGATTTCTCAAGCTCATTTATATTGAATGAGTCTAACCAGATTACAACTGGGGCGCACGATGGCTTACTCTTATACTGAAAAAAAACGTATCCGCAAAGATTTTAGTAAGTTGCCGGATGTTATGGATGTACCCTATTTATTGGCAATTCAGTTGGATTCCTATAAAGGTTTTTTACAAAAGGGTATCACTAAAGAACAACTCCGTGACAAAGGCTTACATGCAGCTTTTAAATCCGTCTTTCCTATTATTAGCAATTCAGGCAGTGCTGCCCTGGAATATGTAGGCTATCGTTTTAGCGAACCTGCATTTGATGTTAAAGAATGTATTTTACGTGGTATAACTTATGCGGCGCCTTTGAGAGTGAAGGTTCGCCTAATTATTTTCGATCGTGAATCATCCAATAAGGCGATTAAAGATATTAAAGAACAAGAAGTCTATATGGGTGAGATCCCATTAATGACTGATAATGGTACCTTTATTATTAATGGTACTGAGCGTGTGATTGTGTCTCAATTACACCGTAGCCCTGGGGTGTTTTTTGACCACGACCGTGGTAAAACACACAGCTCAGGCAAATTATTATATTCAGCGCGTATCATCCCATACCGTGGCTCATGGTTAGATTTTGAATTTGATCCAAAAGATCAAGTGTTTGTTCGTATTGACCGTCGTCGTAAATTACCAGTGTCTGTATTACTACGTGCATTAGGATATACAACAGAAGAAATTATTGATCAGTTTTATGATACTAATATCTTTAATGTAAAAGATGAAAACTTTGCGTTAGAGCTTGTGGCATCACGCTTGCGTGGTGAAATTGCGGCATTTGATATTCGTGATGACAAAGGCAAGGTGATTGTTGAGCAAGGCCGTCGTGTTACCGCTCGCCATATTAACTTGCTCGAAAAAGCAGGTATTACAGAGCTTGAAGTATCTGTAGATTATATTTTAGGCCGGACATTAGCACATGATGTGGCTGATTCTGCAACAGGCGAAATTATTGCGAATTGTAATACAGAAATTACTGCTGAATTGTTGGTAAAACTAGTTAAGGCTGGTGTTACTCGTATTGAAACAATCTATACCAATGATATTGATTGTGGTCCATTTATTTCAGATACATTGAAAAATGACACGACCAGTAATCAGCTGGAAGCATTGGTTGAAATCTATCGTATGATGCGTCCTGGTGAACCTCCCACCAAAGAGGCTGCTGAAAATTTATTTGGTAATTTATTCTTTTCTTCTGAACGTTATGATCTTTCTGCTGTAGGGCGTATGAAATTCAACCGCCGTATTGGGCGCGAAGAAATAGAAGGCTCTGGTGTATTAAGTAAAGAAGATATCATTGATGTATTAAAAACCTTGGTGGCAATTCGTAATGGTAAAGGTACCGTTGATGATATTGATCATCTAGGTAATCGCCGCGTACGTTGTGTTGGTGAAATGGCTGAGAACCAATTCAGAGTTGGTTTAGTTCGTGTTGAACGTGCTGTTAAAGAACGTCTGTCAATGGCTGAAAGCGAAGGTTTAATGCCTCAAGATCTAATTAATGCTAAGCCAGTAGCAGCAGCTATTAAAGAGTTCTTTGGTGCTAGTCAGTTATCTCAATTTATGGACCAAAATAATCCATTATCAGAAATTACTCACAAGCGCCGCGTTTCAGCGTTGGGCCCAGGTGGTTTAACCCGTGAACGTGCAGGATTTGAGGTGCGTGACGTACATCCAACTCATTATGGCCGTGTATGTCCAATTGAAACACCAGAAGGTCCAAATATTGGGTTAATTAACTCATTAGCGACTTATGCTCGTACAAATGAGTATGGCTTTTTGGAAAGCCCATACCGCGTAGTTAAAGATGCAAAAGTTACCGATGAGATTGTATATTTATCTGCTATTGAAGAAGCTGATCACGTTATTGCTCAGGCAAGTGCTAAATTAGAAAATGGTAAGTTAGTTGAGGAACTTGTTGCTGTTCGTCATATGAATGAGTTTACTGTTAAGGCGCCTGAAGATGTGACTTTAATGGATGTTTCACCAAAACAAGTAGTTTCAGTTGCTGCGTCACTTATTCCATTTCTTGAGCACGATGATGCTAACCGTGCATTAATGGGATCAAACATGCAGCGTCAAGCGGTTCCTACATTAAAGGCAGATAAGCCGCTTGTAGGTACTGGTATGGAGCGTTATGTTGCTCGCGACTCTGGTGTTTGTGTGGTTGCTACTCGTGGCGGTGTTATTGACTCAGTTGATGCAAGTAGTATTGTTGTGCGTGTGGCTGATGATGAGGTTGAAAAAGGGGATGCAGGGGTTGATATCTATAACCTAACAAAGTATACCCGTTCAAATCAAAATACTTGTATTAACCAAACACCCTTAGTTCGAAAAGGTGATGTGATTGCTCGTGGTGATATTTTGGCAGATGGCCCCTCAACTGACATGGGTGAGTTGGCTTTAGGGCAAAATATGCGCGTAGCATTTATGCCTTGGAATGGTTTTAACTTCGAAGACTCGATTCTATTATCTGAGCGTGTGGTTCAAGAAGACCGTTTTACAACTATTCATATTCAAGAGCTAACTTGTGTATCACGTGATACTAAACTAGGGCCAGAAGAAATTACTGCAGATATACCAAATGTAGGTGAGCTTGCGTTAAATAAACTGGATGAAGCTGGTATTGTTTATGTAGGTGCTGAAGTACAGCCAGGCGACATCTTAGTAGGTAAAGTAACGCCAAAGGGCGAGACCCAATTAACGCCTGAAGAAAAGTTGCTTCGTGCTATTTTTGGTGAAAAGGCTAGCGATGTAAAAGATACATCTTTACGCGTTCCTACAGGCACTGTGGGTACTGTTATTGATGTTCAAGTGTTTATTCGTGAAGGTGTTGAGCGTGATGCTCGTGCTCTCTCCATTGAGAAGTCTCAGCTAGATGCGATTCGTAAAGATTTAAATGAAGAGTTTCGTATTGTAGAAACAGCAACATTTGAGCGTTTAAGTGCAGCGTTAGTTGGTCAAAAAGCTGATGGTGGCCTAGGGCTTAAAAAAGGTACTGTTTTAACGCAAGAAATTCTAGATGATATTGAGCACGGTCAATGGTTTAAAATCCATATGGCGGACGAAGAGCTTAATGAGCAGTTAGAAAAAGCGCAAGCTTATCTTTCAGATCGTCGTAAGTTATTAGATGAAAAGTTTGAGGATAAAAAGCGTAAGTTACAGCAAGGTGATGATCTTGCACCAGGTGTGTTGAAGATTGTTAAGGTCTATTTGGCTGTAAAACGTCGTATTCAACCGGGTGATAAAATGGCAGGTCGACATGGGAACAAAGGTGTTGTTTCTGTCATTATGCCTGTTGAAGATATGCCTTACGATGAGAATGGCGAGCCTGTTGATATTGTGTTGAATCCACTGGGTGTTCCTTCTCGTATGAATGTCGGTCAAATTTTGGAGACGCATTTAGGCTTAGCTGCTAGAGGTCTTGGTGTTAAGATTAACCGGATGTTAGACGAACAACGTAAAGTGGCAGAGCTA
>CAYNAM010000078.1:0-11835 GCA_964395065.1 uncultured Ventosimonas sp. | reverse complement strand
GGGCTTCATTTCTGAGTAATCCACGGGCTTTTTCGTTAAGGGCTGAAAGTTCTTTTCCTGCTAGCCAGACGCTCCCCGATGTAGGGGTATCTAGGCCACCCAATAGGTTTAATAGTGTACTTTTACCTGCACCCGACTGACCGATAATCGCTGCACGTTCACCGGCTTTTAAGTTTAACTCTACACCCGATAACACCTGAACTGCATTGGGACCTTGTTGGTAGACCATGCCTAAATTTTTACAGCTTAAAACAAAAGAATCATTCATAACGTAATGCCTCTGCTGGTTGAATACGTGCTGCTCGCCATGCAGGGTAGAGTGTTGCTAAAAAACTTAACACTAATGCAGCACCGCAGATTGTCACAACATCACTTAACATGACTTGTGACGGTATGTAATCAATAAAGTAAATTTCAGAATTTAAGAACTGGTGGCCTGTTATTGTTTGTACCCAAGCTAAAATACTGCTGATTTTAAATGCAGCTAATACACCTAAAATACCACCAATTAATGTACCGATGACACCAATAACAGTACCCTGTACCATGAATATACTCATAATTTGTGCAGGGCTTGCGCCAAGTGTACGTAAAATAGCAATATCAGATTTTTTATCAGTCACTACCATGACTAGTGTGGAAATGATATTGAATGCTGCAACGGCTACAATCAGCAGTAGCAACATACCGATCATGTTTTTTTCTAAACGAATGGCTTGATAAAGACCACCGTAATTAGCTTTCCAAGTGGTGGCGTAGAAGTTTTTACCATCAGGTATGCTTTTTAAAACATCCATTGCAACGCTATTTGAATCAAATAGGTTTTTTAATTTTAGGCGTAAAGCCAGTGTTTGATTAACAGGGAGACGAATAAGGCGATTAGCATCTTCTATATTCATCATGGCGAAGTGATTGTCTAACTCGCCAGTACCTGCATGAAAAATACCTTTTACTGTAAAGCGTTTCATTCGAGGAAAAATACCGGCTGGTGTTACGGAGGCTTCCGGCATAATGAAGGTAACTTTGTCATCAATTGCAAGATTTAATTTTTTTGCAATCCCTGAACCAACAATAATATCGAACTGTCCTGGAACTAGATCGTCTAGTTTTCCTTGGGTTATGTATTGATTAATGATAGAGACATCTTTTTCTGCTTTGGGGTTAATGCCACTGGCCTGAATAAATGCTATTTGCTTATTAGCACTGAGCATCCCTTGCATTTCTAATACGGGTGCTACGCCAATAACATCAGGATTTTTTTCTTTTATAATGTTGGCTAGTGCTTGCCAGTCATCAATTGGTTGATATGTTTTAACCATCACTTGAGGGATCAAAGAGAGTACGCGCTCTCGCATTTCACGGTCAAAGCCATTCATCACTGATAAAACTAAGATCATGACCATCACCCCAAGTATGAGGCCAAGCATGGAAGTAAAGGAAATGAAAGATACAAAGTGGCTACGTCGTTTAGCTTTTGTATAACGAAGTCCAACAAAAATAGGAAAAGGTCGAAACATAACTCTGTTAATACCAATCTTTTGTAAAGCCTATAATAGTACCTTTGTTTATATAAAAAGCACACCATTATTTTTTAATAGTGTGTGTGAAAAAATGTTTTAGTTTGACTAATAAATAGTCTTTAAGAGGGAGCTAGATAATGAGGATTGCATTTTAATGGTTATTAAATGATAATCATTTCTTTTTGTAAAGGAATATTATTATGCAGATAGTTATGAGGATAGGGCTTGTTACTACATTGTTAACAAGTAGCATTGTGATGACGAATGCACAGAGCACTAAAGAGACAAGCATACCGAATAACCCTAAAAGTGTTGCATCTTTTGACTTAGGAGTAGTTGATACTTTGGATCAACTGCAGGTACCTGTAAAAGCATTACCTAAGCAAACACTTCCCAAATATTTAGAGAAGTATAAAGCAACTAGCTATGTGGATGTTGGAGGGTTAAAATCACCTAATATAGAAAAAATAAAACAGCTAAAACCTGATTTAATTGTTATTTCAGGTAGACAACAAGTACAGTATGACGAGTTTTCCAAAATTGCGCCTACCATCAACTTGGGTGTTGATCCCAAAGAATATGAACGTTCTTTTAAAAACAACATGATAATGTTAGGGAAATTGTTTAATAAGTTACCTGAGATAAGTAATGAGCTAGCAATTATTGATACAAAAGCACAAGATATTCAAAAAGATACTAAAAAATCCCCCGCAAAAACATTGGTGACAGTTCATTATAAAGGGCGCTTAATGGCGGCAGATCAGACAAGCCATGCAGGGCTCATTAATGGTTGGTTGGGATTTAAAAGTATTGATTTGAGTGAGATTAAAAATAAGCGTAATGATACTCCTCGTTTAGTTTTAGACAGTAAAGAGATTGCATCACTTAATCCTGATATTTTATTTGTCATTGATCGAGGTGAAGCGATTGGTGAAGAGAAGTTAGATACTAATAAAATAGAAGATAGGTATATTAAGCAAACGAATGCTTATAAACATAATAAGATTATTTATTTGACCCCTGATTTATGGTATTTATCAGGTAATGGCTTACAAAGTGTTTCTTTACAAATGGATGAAGTTGCTCAGGCGTTAAAGAGGTAAAAGTATACCCATAAAAGCCCTATAGGGCTTTTATGACCGATGGGATTCTTTTTCTAATAAAGATGTGGTAAATTTTTCAATGATGTAGTTGTATTCATCTTTTTGAAGTCCATTAGGATCAAGCGATAGCAATGTGTTTTCGCCTGTTTCATCGTAGTCATAAACATGAACATCTAGTCCTAGTTTTTTATTGAGGTAATGATAAATATTTTTTCGTTGCCGTGCATGGGCGGGGTAATAGTCTTTTAGTTCATGCATAGCCAATACAACTTTTTCTTTAGCTGCTATCTTATTGACTGGAGCATCTCCTGCTTGGCGTTTGGCTGGAGGAGGAACTTCAAAAATATCCCTTTTGAATGTATTCAGCAATTTGTCTATAAAACTTTGATGGTTGGGCATAAATCGTGTCCATGATTGATTATGTAGAACAGGATACTAAGTATATTGTTATTAGTTTTATCAAAAAATATAAGAAATAGCAAATTTTAATAGGGTGTTGTGTAAATAAGTTATGTCACAAAATAATGATTTATTGAAAATTTTTTTTAAATAAGGCTTGTTGTATTCTACTTATGAATTATAATATGAAGCGATATCTTATCCATTAAAATAAAGTATATTAAATATAATGGGCAGTTTTTATTTACAAGCGGTATGGACAGGTAATATCACATTGAATTATTAAGTGTTTTTTTCATGTTTTATAGGAGATAAAAGTGAAAAAATTTAAAATCGCATTGTTAGTAAGCTCATTAAGTTTGTTGAGTGTAAATTGTTTTGCTTTAGATGGTGGTGTATTGAGCTTTAAAGGTTTAATATCTACCAAAACATGTAATGTAGATGTGGATGGAGTTGCCTCAAGTCCTGTCGTAACGCTTCCTAGTATTCCTTCAACAGATCTTCCTAATGTTGGTTCTACAGCAGGAGCTAAAGAATTTCGTATCAATTTAACAGACTGCAATATCTATGTAACAAGAGCACGTGCTACATTAATAGGTAATCGTGTAACAACCAGTGGTAACTTGGGGAGTGTAGGAACAGCAAAAAATGTTTCTATTCAGGTTGCTAATGCTTGGAACTCATCAGTTATCGACTTCAGTCAACAGGAAGAGATTATTTCATTACCAACCGAGCTTGGTAAAGCATATATCCCTTTTATTGCTAAGTATTATGCTGAAGGTACTGTGACTGGGGGGACTGTGATTGCAACAGCACAATATGCTGTTATCTATGAGTAGATCAATATAAGTTTTGGGCTGTTTTAATTTTTAAAGGTTGTAGGCGTAAATGAGTGGCTGTTGGGTTTTTTATTGTATAGTATTTTAATGAGTTTAAACTAAAGACTATACTTAATATTACTGAGTATAGTTTTAATTAATTGGCCAAAGTTATTAATACAACGACATAAAGTTTGCAGCTTATAGGCTAAGGTTGTTAGAATTTTTATCTCCTAAACGTTTTTTTAATTAATAAACGTTGACAGTTGTTTAAAGTAGTTGATGCTTTGCTAACTTTATAGATGTATATTTAAGATATATTCTTTAATAATAAAAAGCCCTGTTATAACTATAACAGGGCTTTTTAAATGATAAATGAGTCTGAATTAATCCCAGCTGAGTGCTCCACCTGTTTGATACTCGATAACGCGAGTTTCAAAGAAGTTCTTCTCTTTCTTAAGATCCATCATTTCACTCATCCATGGGAAAGGATTTGTTACGTTAGGGAACTCTTCTTTTAAGCCAATCTGTACAAGGCGGCGGTTAGCAATGAATTTTAAGTACTCTTCCATCATTACTGCATTCATACCCAATACGCCGCGGGGCATGGTGTCACGAGCGTATTCAATTTCTAATTGAGTACCTTGTAATAACATTTGGCGGGCATCATCCTTCATACCTTCATCCCAAAGATGAGGATTTTCGATCTTGATCTGGTTGATCATATCGATACCAAAATTCAAGTGCATTGATTCATCGCGCAAAATATATTGGAACTGTTCTGCAACACCTGTCATCTTATTACGACGACCCATGGAAAGAATTTGGCTAAAACCACAGTAGAAGAAAATACCTTCTAATACACAGTAGTAAGCAATTAAATTACGTAGGAATTGCTTGTCTGTTTCTTCTGTCCCCGTTTGGAATGTAGGATCAGAAATTGAGCGTGTATACTTTAAGCCCCATGCTGCTTTTTTAGCAACTGAGGGAACTTCACGGTACATATTAAATACTTCACCTTCATCCATGCCTAGTGATTCAATACAATATTGATAAGCATGAGTATGAATAGCTTCTTCAAAGGCTTGGCGTAAAATATATTGACGGCATTCTGGATTGGTTATTAAACGATACGTAGCCAATACAAGATTATTAGCAACTAAAGAGTCTGCTGTTGAGAAAAAACCAAGATTACGCATAACAATACGACGCTCGTCTTCAGTTAGGCCATCTTGGCTCTTCCAAAGAGCAATATCTGCTGTCATGTTGATTTCTTGCGGCATCCAATGGTTAGCACAGCCATCGAGGTATTTTTGCCAAGCCCAATCATATTTAAAGGGGACAAGTTGGTTTAAGTCAGCACGGCAGTTGATCATTTGTTTGTCATCAACTTGAACGCGTCCTGAGGTGCCTTCTAAATCATCGAGTCCTTCTTGAATATCTAACTCATCTAATGCCGCTTTAGCTCGTCTAACATCTTCTGAATCATCTGCTTGAATGCTACGGGCTTTGTTAGCAAGATCATCCCCGACATGATTTAGTTGCTCTTCTAATTGAGTCGTTTTTGTATCAGCAGGTTTGCTTTCTTTTTTAGGGGTATCGTCAGTATCGAAATCATCCCAACTTAACATAAGTAATCTCCTATTTAATAGGCATTATGTTGTTATAATGCCTAAATAATATACAAAATAGCCAAACGGTTATTGGCAGGCTTCACAGTCAGGATCATCAATGCTGCACGCTTTTGGCACAGGAGCAGGGGCTACACTGGCTTGTGCTACCTGTTCGTGATTTGATGAAACAGCGTTTAATGCACCAGTATTAATTGTTGACTTTTCTGTACTTGTAGCCGCTAATGCACGTAAATAGTAAGTGGTTTTTAAGCCTAAGTACCAAGCCATACGGTAAGTAACATCGAGTTTTTTGCCTGATGCCCCTGCAACGTAGATATTCAACGATTGAGCCTGATCAATCCATTTTTGACGGCGGCTTGCCGCCTCAATAATCCATTTTGGCTCTACTTCAAAAGCAGTACAGTAGAGGCGTTTTAGATCTTCAGGTATACGCTCAATTTGTTGCACGCTACCATCATAGTATTTAAGATCATTAACCATGACGCTGTCCCAAAGATTACGGACTTTTAAGTCATGAACTAAATAAGGATTAATAACAGTAAACTCACCTGATAAATTAGATTTTACAAATAAATTTTGGTAGGTCGGTTCAATGGATTGAGAAACCCCTGTAATATTAGCAATAGTCGCTGTAGGGGCAATCGCCATAATATTTGAATTACGCATTCCTTTTTTTACAAGCTTGCGGATAGGCGTCCAATCAAATGTGGCGGTTTTGTCAACAGAAACATATTGACTACCTCGTTCTTCAATTAGCTTGTCCATTGAGTCAATAGGTAATATACCTTTAGACCAGAGAGAGCCTTCAAACGTAGAATAACTACCACGCTCATTAGCGAGCTCACAGGATGCTTGAATTGCGTAATAGCTAATCGCTTCCATGGAGAAGTCCGCAAATTTGACCGCTTCATCAGAGCTATAAGGAATGTGTTGTAAGTAAAGAGCATCTTGGAAGCCCATCAAGCCTAGACCAACAGGGCGGTGTTTAGCATTAGAGTTCTTTGCTTGAGGTACCGCGTAGTAGTTGATGTCTATGACATTGTCTAACATGCGTACAGCCGTTTTTACTGTTCGTGCTAATTTTTCAACGTCTAATTTTCCATCAACGATATGTTTAACGAGGTTAATTGAGCCAAGATTACATACGGCTATTTCATCTTCGTTAGTGTTTAACGTAATCTCAGTACATAAATTGGAGCTATGCACAACACCAACATGTTGTTGTGGGCTACGAATATTACAAGGATCTTTAAATGTGATCCAAGGGTGGCCTGTTTCAAATACCATGGAAAGCATTTTACGCCATAAGTCACGTGCCGATAATGTTTTGAATGTTTTGATTTTGTTGTATTTGGTTAACTCTTCGTAGTATTCATAGCGTTCTTCAAAGGCTTTACCGTATAGGTCATGTAAATCAGGCACGTCTGATGGGCTGAAGAGTGTCCATGATCCATCTTCGAAAACACGTTTCATAAATAAATCTGGAATCCAGTTAGCCGTGTTCATGTCGTGTGTACGACGACGATCATCCCCAGTATTTTTACGTAACTCTAAGAACTCTTCGATATCAAGATGCCAGGACTCTAAATAAGCACATACGGCACCTTTGCGTTTTCCTCCTTGGTTAACGGCAACTGCAGTATCATTAACAACTTTGAGGAAGGGGACAACACCTTGAGATTTACCATTGGTTCCTTTAATGTAAGCACCTAATGCACGAACGGGCGTCCAGTCATTGCCTAAACCACCAGCAAACTTAGAAAGCATTGCGTTGTCATGAATAGCTTTATAAATACCTGATAAGTCATCTGGTACAGTGGTTAAGTAACAACTTGAAAGTTGCGCACGAACTGTTCCAGAATTGAATAATGTAGGAGTTGATGACATATAGTCAAAAGACGATAGCAGATTATAAAACTCAATAGCTCGTTCATTTTTATCTGTTTCTTCTAAGGCTAATCCCATCGCAACACGCATAAAGAATACTTGCGGTAGTTCAAAACGAATACCATCTTTATGAATAAAATAGCGATCGTATAATGTTTGTAAACCTAAGTAAGTAAACTGCTGGTCACGTTCATGTTGTAATGCTTGACCTAGTTTTTCTAAGTCAAATTGAGCTAAGCGCTTATCTAATAACTCAAGCTCAATACCTTTATTAATATAGGCAGTAAGTGCTTTTGGATAAAAGTTGACCATTTCGTGGTGGGTGGCACGTTCTGCAATATTTAAGAAGCTCAAAGCTTCTGCACGTAATGTGTCGAGTAATAAGCGTGCAGTAACAAAAGAGTAATTTGGCTCACGTTCCACTAATGTTCTTGCTGTCATTACAAGAGCAGTATTAACATCTTTTTCGGCAACGCCATCGTAAAGATTTTTTAGTGTCTCTTTTTCTATAATACTGCTATCAACTTCCTCTAATCCCTCACAGGCTTCTTTTAAAATTGTGTTTAAACGGCCTAGATCTAAAGGACGTACCTCGCCTATGTCAGTGGTTACACGGAAACTGGGATGAGCTTCTTCTATATGATTTTTGGCGCGTTCTTGTTTTCTTGCTTCTCGATAAAGTACATAAGCGCGTGCTACCTTATGTTCACCTGAGCGCATTAAGGCGAGTTCAACTTGATCTTGAATATCTTCAATATGAATAAGGCCACCAGATGGCATTCTACGCTTAAAGGTAGCTGTTACAAGGTCAGTTAACTTTTTAACGGAGTCATGAATACGTGAAGAAGAGGCTGCGTTATCTCCCTCAACAGCCAAAAAAGCCTTGCTAATAGCTACTGAAATTTTATCATCAGTATAAGGTACAACACTTCCTGTTCTTTTAATGACATTAATTAACCCAGGCGCTGGGGTATTTAGCTCGCTATTTATTGGGCTATTATCATTATGAGATACACCACTTAACATTTATGTCTCCTAAAACTTTATACACATGATAAAACAACAAACACAATATATAGTATTTAAATGATTTTATAGCACATAGACTAATTGCTCTATCAGTACGTAATAATAGGAGATGCTTAGTTATCAAGCATTTCTTGAAAGAGGGTTGATTAGAAAAGTGCTTACTAGATATAGTCTGTCTTATTACTATATATAGTATTATATACTGTATTTTATATACAATATAGAGGGATTTTTTTTTGATGTGTATAAGTTTGTGGATATTTTATGGATAGTCATTAGGAGGCTTTGATAGAGCGTAATTATATAAAATTTTTATTAAGAAAGTTAACTTTGAGATTTTTATCTATCAAATCGGATACAATATATAGTGTTATTGTTATTTGCTTTTATCTTGGAATAATTGATGTTAATAAAAGAACGTGATTTGCCTAATGTAGTAATCGATCTGCCTGATGTCTCCTCTTTATTAAAACGTATTTATGTTGCACGTGGTATTACAACACCGCAGCAGTTAAATAGAGAACTGGCGAATATTGTTCCTTATAAAATGCTTAAAGGCATTGATGAGGCTGCTGTCTTACTAGAGCATGCTCTTATGGAAAAACAATCTATTGTTATTATTGGTGACTATGATAGCGATGGAGCAACAGCGACAGCGTTAGCTATGCAGGGCTTACGTATATTAGGTGCGAATAATGTTAATTATTTAATACCTAACCGATTTGACTACGGTTACGGTTTATCCCCTGAAATTGTTAATCTGGCCATTGAAACCTACCAGCCGCAGCTTATTGTGACCGTGGATAATGGTATTACCAGTATAGATGGTGTGAATAAAGCCAAACAAGCAGGGGTAAAGGTATTAATTACGGATCATCATTTACCGAGTGGACAATTACCCAATGCAGATGTCATTGTCAACCCTAATCAGGATGGCTGTGATTTTCCTTGTAAATCAATTGCAGGTGTTGGTGTTATATTTTATGTTTTAATTGCCCTAAGAGCTTGTTTGAGAGAAAAAAACTATTTTTTACACAATAAACTCCCTGAGCCAAATTTGGCAGAATTATTAGATTTAGTGGCTTTAGGTACTGTAGCAGATGTGGTACCGCTTGATTCTAATAATAGGACACTGGTTTATCAAGGTTTGAAAAGAATACAAAAAGGCCGAGTAAGACCTGGTATTAAAGCATTGCTTCAATTAGCCGGTAAGGAACTTAATACCATTACTGCTACTGATCTCGGCTTTATTGTAGGGCCACGCCTCAATGCTGCTGGACGGTTAGATGATATGCAGCTTGGAATTGATTGTTTATTAGCCGATAATGAAGCGGATGCTTATGAAAAAGCTGTTCAGTTAGATACACTTAACAGGCAGCGCCGCTCAATAGAGCAAACAATGCAGCAAGAAGCGTTACAACAATTAGAAAATATTACCTTAGAGAATCTGCCTTATGGAATTTGTTTATTTAATGAACAATGGCATGAGGGGGTTATTGGCATTTTAGCTTCGCGTTTAAAAGATAAATATCATCGTCCTACTGTTATTTTGGCAGAAACAGAACAGAAAGGTATATTAAAAGGATCTGCTCGCTCAATTACACATATTAATATTCGTGATGTACTGCAAAATATAGCAAGCCGATATCCCGACTTGATGGATAAATTTGGGGGGCATGCAATGGCTGCTGGGCTTGTGTTACAAAAAGAGCGATTAGCTTTATTCCAAACAGCATTTGATCAAGAAATAGCAAGTCAGTTAGGTGATGAATCCTTGGATAAAGTAATTGTAACCGATGGAGTGCTTTCTCGGGAGGATTTTTGTTTGGAGCAGGCAGAACAAATAGCTGATGCAGGACCTTGGGGACAGGCATTTCCAGAGCCTTTATTTAATGGTGTGTTTTGGATAGAGCAACAACGATTATTAAAAGATAAACACCTAAAGTTAGTACTAAAAACAGAAGATAAACAACAGCAATTGGAAGCAATAGCATTTAATATTGATAACGGTGTGTGGCCTAATAGTACGATCAAACGTGCAAATATAGTTTATAAGCTAATGATTAATGAGTACAAAGGACAAAAGAATTTACAACTTTTGGTGACGTATTTACAACCATTATAAAATTTTAACAAAATCAAAAAAGGCAACCAATGGTTGCCTTTTTTATTGACTAATAAGATAAGTAGTGGAACAACGTATCAGGTACGCCAGCATAATTTGCTACAGCTATCAATGGTGATGGCCATACCCCTACAAAAATGACAATAATTGCAATCAACAATAAGACAAAGGTAGCCAATAAATGTGACCAATGCATGTCTTTTTCTTCATTGCCAGTTGCACTTGGCTCAGGTAAGTAAAGTGTAATCATCACCCGTAAATAGTAGTAAAGACCAATACCACTACCAATAATAACCATTGCTGTTAATAGCCACAAGTTCGCATCGACAGCGGTTCTTAATAGCCAGAATTTACCAATAAATCCAGCGGTTAAAGGCACGCCTGCTAATGAAAGCATCATCACTGATAGTGAAATGGTTAGTAGTGGACGACGCCAGAATAAACCACGGTATCTGTAGAGAGCATCAGCATCCCGTTCACCACAGGGGGATGATAAAACAGTAACCACACTAAAGGCTCCCATGGTGGTTGCGATATACGTAAATAAATAGATGGTCGCTGTTTGTGCTGCTAATATCTTTGTTGTGGCTGATGCTGACTCATTACTTGCTAATAAAATGATTAGCAAATAGCCAAAGTGAGCAATTGAGGAATATCCCATAATACGCTTTAAGCTAGTTTGGAATAATGCTAATAAGTTACCAACTAAAATAGAAGCAATAGACAAAATACTAATAGCAATATAAAGCCATGAGTTACCCATGATTGGGATAAACTCCATTAAACGTAACAACATTGCAAATACAGCAAGCTTACTAGCCGTTGCTAAAAATGCAGAAGCAGGGGCGGGGGCACCCTCATAAACATCAGGTGTCCATAAGTGGAATGGTACCAATGAAAGTTTAAATGATAGGCCTACAATCATCAATACAATACCCATATCAACGAGTATTGAGTGATTGATAACTTTACAAATCTCTAAAATAGAGGCAAAGGTTAACTGCCCCGTTATTGCATATAAAAGAGCCATGCCAAATAATAAAAATGCAGTCCCTGTTGCAGAGAGCACCATATATTTTATACTGGCTTCTAATGATCGGCGTTGGAAGAATGAATAACCAATCAAACCATACATTGGAATTGATAATAATTCTAAACCGATAAATAAGCCCATTAAGTGAGTTGTACTCACCAGTACCATCCCACCTAAGGTTGAGAGTAAAAGTAATAGATAAAACTCATCCTTATTACCCTTATAGCCCTCTAAATAAATATGGGAAAAGCAAGCACAAGCCATTGTGACTAATATAATTGATAAAC
>CAYNAM010000077.1:0-11933 GCA_964395065.1 uncultured Ventosimonas sp. | reverse complement strand
TTTTCTCAATGCCATGCCAGTTACGATTTTGTTTACGCAGGCATAGGTAAAAAAGGTGGTTATTAATTCCTCTTTTTTATCATAAAAATAAAAGCCAACTCTTTGCTTAGTTGGCTTTTTACCTTTTAAGGATACCGCCATGTTTAAAAAATATACCACGTTACTTTTTTTAATGTTTTTTTCCTATTTAAGCGTTGCTGCACCCCTACCTAGTTATGAGGTCAGCATAAAAGATGGTGTATTTTCTCCTACATCCATTGAAGTTCCAGTGAAACAACGCTTCAAAATTATTATCAAAAATGAGGGCTCTGGCCCTGCTGAGTTTGAAAATCTCTCACTGCGTGTTGAAAAAGTACTAGCTTCTGGCGTGAGCTCTTTTGTGGTGATTCACCCGCTAAAAGAGGGAAGCTATCACTTCATTGATGAGTTTCATATGGATATGCCTGGCTTTACCATTAATGCAAAATAGATAATCTAACGAGGTAATTTAAAACCATGTGGCAAGCTCTTTTTATTGTTTGGCGTGAAAGTGTTGAGGCATTATTAGTCATTGGTATTTTATATGCATGGATTAATCAGCAAAATAACGCCAATCAAACTAAAAAAATGCTTTGGCTAGGAACCTTTATAGGTATTCTTTTTGCTTGTGCCCTTGCCGTTGGCTTCACAGTGGCAGGTGAGTGGTTTTCAGGAACTGGTGGTGATTGGTTCCAAATTGCGATGATGATAGTTGCCAGTTTCTTGATTTTTCAGATGGTTGTCTGGATGCAAAAAAATGGCCGAGGCATGAAAAAAACATTAGAAAAAGAGGCCAATGAAAGCTTTGCCAAACGAGGCGGAATAGGTATATTACTCCTCGCCGCATTGGCGGTTGCAAGAGAGGGATCAGAAATTGTTATTTTCCTCTATGGCAGTTTCTCAACAACCTATGGTTCTGCCTTTTGGCTATTGGTTTTGGGCAGTGTGATAGGGTTTGTTTTAGGCTACATCACCTTTATGCTATTACAACTTTCAAGCCATATTATTTCTTGGCGTATCTTTTTTAATATCAGTTCCATTATTTTATTACTCCTAGGTGGCGCATTGCTTATGTCTGGTTTGGACAAAGCCAGTGGCCTTATTACCGAAATACTGTCCAATACCGATGCACCTGAATGGTTATACACTTTATTTGACCCCATCTGGGATAGTTCTAAATTCCTGTCAGACAAATCTGGATTTGGTAGCTTTATCGCGAGTATCACAGGTTATCGTGCTGAACCTATGTTACTAGGTGCTATTCTTGTTCCACTTTATTGGATCATTGCTATTGTATGGATACAACTTATTAACCGCCCTAAACTTTAGCACATAATTGAATATAAACTATGAGCCACTTACCCGTTACCCCGCTGTCTAAATTTGGTGATTTACTCCGCCGTTATGGTGGAGTTATCAGAACTATTCAGTGGTTTATTATTCTATTCTATCTGTTCCTACTACTTATCCCTGCCTTTATGTCGCTACCGCCCAGCAAGGCGAGAGTACTCAATAACTTAACTCTATTCGCTCAGTTTGTATTTTGGGGAATTTGGTGGCCTTTTGTACTCCTTTCTATGGTGTTATTTAGTAGAGCATGGTGTGGTATTTTTTGTCCAGAAGGGGCTTTGGCCGAATTGGCCAGTAAATACGGTAAAAACAAGGGAATACCCCATTGGCTAAAATGGAATGGCTGGCCTGCCATCGCGTTTATACTCACCACACTCTACGGGCAGATGATTAGCGTTTATGACTATGCAAAACCTGCCTTACTCATTCTTGGCGGATCAACTATTGCCGCCATAGGAATAGGCTTGCTTTATGGCCGTAACAAACGGGTATGGTGCAGATACTTATGTCCTGTCAGTGGGGTATTTTCTCTGCTTGCACGATTAGCACCACTCCATTTTAAAGTTGATGAAGAGAGATGGAAAGAAAATCCAGAGCCTCATCTACCCGTACCCAATTGCGCTCCACTTGTGGATATTCGCAGAATGCATGGTGCATCCGCTTGCCATACCTGTGGCCGCTGTAGTGGGCAGCGAGATGCTGTAAGACTAACAACACGTTCAGTCAATGAAGAAATTGTAGCGTATGGTCAAGAAGAACATAACCCATGGCTTATTCATCTACTACTTTTTGGTATTCTAGGCGTTGCTATTGGTGCATTTACGTGGACAGTAAGCCCTTGGTTTATAGCCTATAAACAAGCTATTGCAGAATGGTTGGTGATACATGATATTTATTGGCCTCTTAATCAAAATACGCCGTGGTGGTTATTCACTCATTATCCTGAGAATAATGATGCCTTCAATTGGGTCGATGGTTTCTGTGTGATCACTTACATCCTTGGGCATGGTATTATATTAGGAGCAGTCTTTAGTTTTATAATGTTTATCGCAACCAAAATCACAAGACAAAGCAAAACTTTTTATACACATTTTTGTTTAGCACTTATCCCACTGGGGGCTGCTGGATTATTTTTAGGTTTAACTGCAACCACCGTTAAACTCATTAGACAAAATGGCTTTGCCATTCTTTGGGTGCAGGATGTACGCCTAATGCTTCTATTGTGTAGTCTTCTCTGGAGTGTAGTACTAGCTTACAAAGTAATTAAACAGTATAAAATAAACCGGTTTCAGCAACTGGGGGCGATGCTCTGTTTTGCAGTTGTGTGCGCTGTTGTTTTTTACAATTGGTACCTAATGTTTTGGGGATGGAGCCAATTAGCACTCTTTAAGCCGTCTAGTCTAGAGCATTTACTTGTTTATGCTATTACCCTGGCTATTTTTATTGTGGCTATAAAACTGCTATTTAAATACCTTAACAAACCTTTACATGATAGAACAATAAAGGTTACTCAGCTTTAAAAATAACTAAACTTAATATTGAAGAACCATAGTATCATGCCATGGTTCTTCATCTGCTAAGCTATTCAGAATACCACGCCCTCTGCTAAATCAAGCCGCTTTCTTGCCGTTAATAAAAATGTCATATTGCTTTGTGATAATGAAAAAATATTCTTATATTTAAATTTTATCGTGAGGTTGCTATGCCCTTTACCATTCTAAATAGATCTCTTTTTCTAGCGGGTATGTTAGCTATTCTACCTGCTCATGCTGAGAAATTTACCATTGCTGTTATCTCAGACACTCAAAACTATACAGATGTAACACTTCCTCAACCACGAGGCATCAATACCTTCATCCAACAAATGCAATACCTTGCAGATAATAAAAAAAATAAAAACATTATATTTGCCACCCATGTAGGGGATGTCGTACAACATGGTGACGGCCAATTTCGTACAGGGAGTATTGGTAAATATACCCTTTGGAATACAAGAACAGAATGGGATTATGCTAACCTTGCGCTGTCTATTTTGGATAATGCCAACATCCCTTTTAGTTTAGTCCCTGGTAATCATGACTATGACAATTACAACTGGTACAAAGAAAATAATGGTCCTGGCGATAATCGTCCTTTAAAAGGAGGAAGTGTCTGGAGTAGCTACTTTGGTGCAAACTCTAAGTATTTTTCAGGGAAAGACTGGTATGGTGGTTCTTACAATAATGATATGAATAGTTTCCAACTAATCACCAAAGGTAATTTGAAATTCCTTCATCTTTCACTACAAATGGAACCAACTCCTGCTGATTTGCAATGGGCTCAGCATGTACTGGACGTACACCCTAATTTACCCGTTATCATAACAACCCATGAATGGTTAGACCCTTCTTTTAATAAAGAAACAACGAGAGCCAATGGTTACAATGCCTACTTCAAGGGCACAGACCATCAATCCCCAGACCAAGTATGGGATACATTTATACGCAAAAATAAAAATATCTTTATGGTATTAAGTGGTCATGCTTGGATGCCAGCCGTTGAGGGTAACTCACATGGACAGAATTTGCGTATTGATAAGAATGATGCTGGTTATCCTGTTTATCAAGTACTACAGGACTATCAAGGTAACACATTGGGAAAAGATGGAAAAGCGGGTTCAGACAATGGTGGTGCAGGCTGGTTACGCTTTATTGAGCTTGATACAGATACGAAGAAAATTCACTTTTATACTTATTCAACACTACTCGATAAATACGCAGGCCGTAATGGAGAGAAGACATTTGGTGTATCACCCGAATATTCTGATTTCAAACTGGATTTTCCACCTCAGCTTATTCAGTAGCCAATTTACATATCTCTTGTTTAAAATAGCTCTAATAAAAAAGCCAGTGATTAAAGCACTGGCTTTTTACTCTATCCTTAGTAAGCTACTTCACATAAGTCAGCCATTTATCATATTTTGCATCTTTACCATTCACAATCGCGAAGAAGCGTTGTTGAATTTCTTCGGTAATAGACCCACGTGACCCTTTACCAATTTGGCGTTGGTCTAACTCACGAATAGGCGTTACTTCTGCAGCTGTACCTGTAAAGAATGCCTCATCCGCACAATACATTTCATCACGGGTAATGCGTTTTTCAATCACTTCTAATCCCATGTCTCGTGCAATGGTCATCACTGTATCACGGGTAATACCTTCTAATGCAACGGTAGCATCGGGGGTGTATAGCTTACCATTGCGTACAATAAATACGTTCTCACCCGAACCTTCAGCTACATAGCCACTGGCATCTAATAATAATGCCTCATCATAACCATCACTAGTCGCTTCGGTATTAGCCATAATGGAGTTAAGGTAGTTACCATTGGCTTTCGCTTTACACATGGTAATATTCACATGATGGCGGGTAAAAGAACTAGTTTTAATGCGGATCCCCTTTTGCATGCCCTCCTCACCCAAATAAGCACCCCATGCCCATGCAGCCACAATCACATTGACATCGTTAACCGCAGGAGCAACACCTAACTTTTCTGAACCATAAAAAGCCATTGGGCGAAAATAGCAAGATTTTAATTTATTGGCTTTAACCACATCGATATGCGCTTGGTTAATGGTTTCTTTATCATAGGGAAGTTTCATTCTAACAATGTGTGCAGAATTAAAGAAACGATTAGTATGATCTTGTAAACGGAAAATAGCAGGACCATTGGCTGTTTCATAAGCACGAACACCCTCAAACACGCCCATTCCATAGTGTAGTGTATGGGTTAAGACATGAGTTTTTGCATCACGCCAATCAACCAATTCATTGTTATACCAAATAAACCCGTCTTTATCTGCCATTGACATGCTGTTATCTCCTCATAAAAATAAACAATATATTACTTAGAAACATTTCAATCAAATAGTTCTATTAATATCTGTAATAAATATAAAATTGAAAGTTAAATAACGTGATATCTTACAGGTTTTTAATTTAACCTTTGCAGATATTTAGGTGATAAAAATGCTATATTTCTTGAGCTTAGAAAGAATAAAGATAAATACCTGTAAATTCATAACTTAAAAATTGAGCCATTATTTTTAGATAAATAAAAGATCCTCAGTGTAAAATAGAAAAGTAAATAATAAAAATATTAATCTATTAAGCTTAAATGATAATTATATGGAGTTATTGTGTATGCTATAAAGCATTTCTTATTACTTCCACTATTTTTTATGTGGTTGTACTGTGGCTTTTATTGAAAAAGGAATAACACCACCTAAAGACTTTACTGTACAAAGCACAGTAAAAAAGCCGAATGCCCTTATTAATGCTCAAACTATATATGGTAACCCGAACAGATTTATAAAATACGCCCCTCAAGTTCAGCAATCTACAATATATCAAATTTCTTATGCGGCAGATAAATATAAATTATTTGATTATTATACTTTCGATAAAGATCAAGTTAACAATGAAGACACTATATTCAATCGCGATAATTCTAGTACAAAAAAAGAAATAGATTATACAGTAGATATGGTTGTTTTTTTAGACTACGATAAAAACTGGGTTGACTGGATTCCAATAACTCGGTTATTTAGCTTAGGATTAATACCTGTTTATAACACTACAGAAACACTAGTAACATTAAAAATATATGATAAAAATAATCAGCTAATTAGTTCAACCCAAAATAGCGCTCTTATGAAGCTGTGGACGAGTTGGTGGGTATTGCCATTATCATTCACAAATAACCCCTTTCTACACTAAACAACCCAGTACATAATCAGGCACATACATTTTAAAATGCTTATACCATGTACTGGTAATATAAAAACCCAAGATCTCTTAGCTTATTAAACTACTATTGATTAAGTAGTCCTTGATAAACTTTATAGTCATCTTCACTAAAGCAACAAAATATAACGCGTTGCAGTGTTTTATCATTTAATAAAAAATGCTTTACTGCCTTAACTGCAATTTCTGCGGCTTGGTCTTTAGGGTATTTATAAATTCCGGTACTAATGCAAGGAAAGGCAATGCTTTTACATCGTTTTTCAACCGTTATCTGTAAACTATTCTCATAGCAACGGGCCAGTTGCTCTGCTTCTTGCTGGTTTCCGCCTTGCCAAACAGGCCCTACGGTATGGATAATATAGTTTGCGAGCAAATTGTAGCCTTTTGTTAATTTGGCCTGCCCTGTCTTACACCCACCCAGTAAGCGACACTCATCCACTAGCAATCGCCCTGCCGCCCGATGAATGGCACCGTCAACTCCTCCCCCACCGAGTAAAGAGCTGTTAGCCGCATTGACAATCACCTCAACATCTAGTTTGGTAATATCGCCTTGTACCGCAAGAATCTGCGCAACCATCATTTCTCCTGAAAACTTATGGCAACTGAGTTAATACAATAGCGTAACCCTGTTGGTGGAGGACCATCAGGGAAAACATGGCCAAGATGCGCCTTGCATTGTGCACAAACCACTTCAACCCGATGCATGTTATGGCTATTATCTTCTCGCTCTTCTACAGCATTGGCCTTTATAGGTTGGTAAAAACTCGGCCAGCCACAGCCTGCCTCAAATTGGGTAGATGTTTCAAAAAGTGCTGTATCACAACAGATACAATGATAAACACCAGCCGCATCAGGCACTTTGTAGTATTTACCTGAAAAGGGATGTTCAGTTCCCTTTAACCGACAAACATAAAATTGGTCAGGGGTTAATTGTTGTTGCCACTCTTCTAAAGTTTTCGCTTTTTCATTCATAGCGTTTATAATCCCCATTTAATAGTATTTGTTAAGTAAACTCATTTTGTATTAATAATAATCCTAAACTCTTTTTTATAAAACCTCTATTATGGCTAGTCGCTCACTCAATACCCCTTGCGTTGGTCTTTGCTCTACCGTATACGGCGATGCAGTATGCCGTGGATGCAAACGCTATGATTATGAAATTATTGATTGGAATACTTATACAACCAATCAACATGAAGCAGTGTGGCAAAGACTTGAGCAACTTTTAGAAGAAATCATGAAAGATAAGCTTATCATCACAAACCGAACGTTATTAGAGCAAAAATTAATCAAACACAGTATTCGCTTTCGCTCACAACAATCGAGTTATTATTGGGCTTATTTATTGTTAACAAAAGGAGCTAGACTGATTAAAAATATAGAAGCCTATGGTATTCATATTTCTGCCCCTTATGCTAATCAACCACTTTGGGAATTACGCGAGCAAATTGATGTTGAGTTCTTTACGCTTTCAGAAAAGAACTATCCAAGTACTTAGCTTATGAGTTTTCGTGCTATATTGTTTATTTTTCAGTCATTTTTACGGTATAACGTAAAACCATCACTGGTGGCATAAATTAAAACATTACCCTGCCAAGAGAAACCATACGCCCTTATTTCATATTCAGAGGCAAGCACTGTGCAATGCTTACAAGTGTTTTCATTATAAATTGATCCATAGTGTTCACAAAAAATAATGTCTGTTTTCGGCCAATTAGGCGCAATACTGATCAAACTATCGCCATGCTTATTAATTGTTGGTAAACCACCCCCATAAATACCTACTAAATCTATTAGTTCTTCAGCCAGCGGCCCGACGCCCAAAGACTTCAACGATTGCTCATTAGGATTATCGTAACTCTCCTCATGGCAACGAAAAATTTTCTCTCCCGTCCTACAGTCAAAAACTCCTCGCCCTTGGCTTGAAATAACTAATAGCAACTCTTGCTGTCTTGAAAAACCTATCTCAAGTAAGCCGCCAACAGCGTATTTTCCTAGTTTTTTCCAACCCAAGAGTTGCTCATTACAGGAAATACGATTAATCATTTTCATTAATCGCTTTTTATTTTCTAGCGCATAGCCACTCATAACACATCACCTCTCTTTTTTATTATTTTATCTGAACAATAATAAATTTTTAATATTTTCACTAAAACACTTGCCATAAATAGTTTAGAATTAGTACTTTTACACCGCTGTTTTAGGGAAAACCATGCTTGAAAAATATATAAAAAATATCCTAACGGCGCCTGTGTATGATGTAGCAGTCGAAACACCATTACAGCCAGCCTTTAGTTTATCGGAAGAATTAGCCAATACTGTCCTATTAAAAAGAGAAGACCTACAATCTGTTTACTCTTTTAAAATCCGCGGGGCTTATAATAAAATTGCACGCTTATCTGATGAAGACAAAGCCAAAGGAGTCATTGCTGCATCAGCGGGTAATCATGCGCAAGGCGTAGCTATTTCAGCACAGAAACTTGGGATTAAAGCAACTATTGTAATGCCTAAAACGACCCCTGAAATTAAGATTAAAGCGGTTAAATCTTATGGTGCTAAAGTTATTTTACATGGCGATGCATTTTCTGAGTCGCTTGCTCATGCACTAAAATTGGTGGATGAAAAAGGTTTTACTTTCGTGCACCCCTATGATGATCCCGATACTATTGCAGGCCAAGGCACTATTGCCATGGAAATTTTACGCCAACACAATGGCTCTATTGATGCCATTTTTGCTCCTGTCGGTGGCGGTGGTTTAATTGCTGGGATAGCAGCTTATATAAAATACTTGCGTCCAGAGATTAAAGTTATTGGTGTAGAGCCTAATGACTCTAACTGCTTACAATCAGCGCTTAAAGCAGGCAAGCGTGTAACATTAAACCAAGTGGGTTTATTTGCTGATGGTGTTGCCGTGACACAAATAGGTAAAGAACCTTTCAATATTTGTAAACACTATGTTGATGAAGTAATCACTGTTTCTACTGATGAAATTTGTGCCGCCCTTAAAGATATTTATGATAACACTCGCTCAATTACAGAACCATCAGGTGCACTAGGTGTTGCAGGGATAAAAAAATATTGCCGCGACAACGGAATCAAAGGGCAAACGCTAGTTGCTATTGACTCAGGTGCCAATATCAACTTTGACCGTTTACGCTATGTTGCAGAAAGAGCCGAAATTGGTGAAAAGCGCGAAGCAATTATCGCGGTAACTATTCCTGAACAACCCGGTAGCTTTAAAAAATTCTGTGAAGCTATTGGCAAACGCCAAATCACTGAATTTAACTACCGCTATAGCAGCGATAAACAAGCACATATTTTCGTCGGTGTTCAAACCCACCCTGAAAATGATCCTCGCGATGCACTGATTGCCTCATTACAAAAAAAAGGTTTCCCTGTTTTAGATTTAACTGATAATGAGTTAGCTAAACTACACATCCGTCATCTTGTGGGAGGCCACAATAATGACGTTACGAATGAAAAAGTATTTCGTTTCGAGTTTCCAGAGCGTCCTGGTGCACTGTTCAATTTTTTAAATAAACTAGGTGGGCGTTGGAATATTAGTTTATTTCACTATCGTAATCATGGTGCTGCTGAGGGCCGTGTCTTTGCAGGTCTTCAAGTACCACCAGCTGAAATGAAAGTACTCAAAGAAACCTTAGATGCCATTGGTTATCCTTATTGGGATGAAACTAAAAACGATGCCTACCAACTCTTTTTATCATAAGTGTCTATTGGCTTAGATAGACTCAAGCAGCTACCTAAACAATGCTGCGCGCTCATCCAACAAAAAAATATACTTGATTTAAATTAGGTATATTTTTTTTTATGCGATAGAATGAGGATGTAAAATTATAGGCTATGATTAGTTTTACAACAAAGTATGTATTTTTAGTTTAATTACTTTTATGTAAGGATTAATATGATGAAATATTTAAAATTAGCCGCTATTGTTGCCGCCGTATCTTTTCTTGCAGGCTGTACAGGTCATGTCTATAACGCTCAGAAAAACTGTAGCTATGACTACCTCCTTCATCCAGACATTTCTATTTCTAAAATTATTGGTGGTTGTGGCCCAGTTGGTAACTATAAATAATTTTCACTAATCAGCTATATAAAGGCTTCTCTATTTATATAAAGAAGCCTTTTTTATTTAATATCATCCTCACCATACGATTATTTGTAATATTGTTAAATAATCGCTCACGATATACTAATATTACTTTAGTTTAATCAAATCAACTTAGTATTTATTATGCAAATACTAAAAATAGTACATTCTAACTGCGACCGTGTGCTTTTTAAGCATTACGCACTAACCACTCAAGTAAGCTATTTTTAATAGCTCATTTAACTCTTGCCAACTCTTGAATGATAGGACACTCCGAGCGCTTATCGCCAGAACATCTCTGCGCTAAGAGACGTAGCGTATTAGCCATTTCTTGCAAATCATTGGCTTTGCGCTCTAATTCACTGATATGTTTTTCTGTAAGTTTCTTAACATCTTCACTTGCTCTATCCTTGTCTTGCCAAAGCATCAATAACTCTTTAATCTCTTCCATAGAAAAGCCTAAACCTCTGGCTCTTTTGATGAACAACAGATTTTGGATATTATTCTCAGAATAATCTCGATAACCACTCGCTGTACGAGAAACGTTTAGTAATAACCCTATCTCCTCATAGTAGCGGATCATTTTAGCTGAAAGCCCAGTTTTCTTAGCGGCAATGCTTATATTCACTCTCATCCCCTTCAATGATAAAAAAGATTGACCTTACCATAATGGTAAACTTTACAATGATCTTAACCATTTGTCTTTAGTTATTAAATAATTTATCAAACCACTGCTATTCAAAACTAAAGTAATATTTATTTATAACCGAAGATATGAGTAAATTATCTGTTAGATATAAGCCTTTAAAATCTAAGTAATTATTTTTGAGTAATAAATCATGACACAACGAAAACTACCTGACGCTAACCAAATCAATCTAAATATTGGCGGGATGAGCTGTGCGTCTTGTGTTGGCCGCGTTGAACGTGCACTAAAAAAAGTTGATGGTGTTGCAGAGGCTAATGTAAATCTTGCAACCCATAAGGCTCAAATAACACTAAATAAGCCATTACCTCCAGAAACGTTAGTCAATGCAGTTACCAGCGCAGGCTATGAAGCACAAATCGTTAAAAACAGTAGCCCCACAGCAGAGGATAGTAAACAAGAACAGGCAGAAATCGGACACCTTAAATGGTCATTAATTATTGCTGTAGTCTTAACTATTCCTGTTTTTTTATTGGAAATGGGTGGACATATTTCCAGCACCTTCCACCATATGATTATGAGTACACTAGGAGAACAAAACAGTTGGTATACGCAGTGGTTCTTAACAACGCTTGTAATGTTAATCCCCGGATTTAACTTTTATAAAAAAGGTATTCCTGCACTGCTCCATTTAGCTCCTGACATGAACTCATTGGTTGCCGTTGGTACATTGGCGGCTTATTGCTATTCAGTGATTGCTACTTTTATTCCGCAACTACTCCCTGAAGGAACTGTCCATGTTTACTATGAGGCAGCTGCGGTTATTATCACGCTTATTTTAATCGGTCGTTTATTAGAGGCTAAAGCAAAAGGCAGAACCTCCCAAGCCATTAAACAACTGGTTCAATTACAAGTTAGTCATGCTAATGTTTACCGTGATGGCCAATTAACAGAAATCACTATTGATCAAGTTCAACTGGGGGATCTCATCGCAGTAAAACCCGGTGAACGTATTCCCGTTGA
>CAYNAM010000076.1:0-12016 GCA_964395065.1 uncultured Ventosimonas sp. | reverse complement strand
CTCAGATCATTCGTATGGTTGAAACAGCGCAAGGGTCAAAACTTCCCATTCAAGCCATTATCGACAAAGTCACCTTATGGTTTGTACCCACTATCATGGCACTGGCCGTTATTACTTTTATTATCTGGATTATTTTTGCAAAAGACTCCGCATTAAGTTTTGCTTTGGTTAGTGCAGTCGCGGTACTTATCGTCGCATGCCCTTGTGCTATGGGGCTAGCCACACCAGTATCCATTATGGTGGGAACAGGACGAGCCGCCGAATCAGGTATATTCATTCGTAAAGGCGAAGCGCTACAAATTTTAAAAGATATTAAAGTCATTGCCTTAGACAAAACAGGTACATTAACCAAAGGCAAACCTGAACTCACTGATTTTATTTGCGATCAATCTTATGATAAGAATCAAGCAACTACATTGCTAGCTTCTTTAGAGGCCAAATCAGAACACCCTATTGCAGAAGCCATTGTGCAGTATGCTCAAAAGCTTAACCTCAAGTTACTGCCTGTCGATAACTTCACTACAGTCACAGGGCAAGGCTTACAGGCCACCATTGAACAACAAACGGTTCAAGTGGGAACAGCCTATTTTATGCAACAGCAAAAGATTAATACCGATAAATTTACTGAAACAGCGACTCGCTTAGCCAAAGAAGGAAAAACTCCTTTTTATATGGCGATTAATCAGCAATTAGTTGCGATCACAGCCGTTGCTGACCCCATCAAAGAAACAACCCCTCAAGCAATCAATGCCTTTCACCAACTAGGGTTAAAGGTGGTCATGATTACGGGCGATAATAGACACACCGCACAAGCGATTGCCAAACAATTAGGTATTGATGAGGTGGTTGCCGAGGTATTACCAGATGGTAAGGTTGAAGCTATTAAATCACTTAAACAACAAGGTAGTCTAGCTTATGTAGGTGACGGTATTAATGATGCCCCAGCCCTTGCTGAAGCTGATATTGGCATAGCCATCGGCACGGGAACAGATGTTGCTATTGAGGCGGCTGATGTCGTCCTCATGTCAGGTGATCTTCTAGGTGTTGTCAAAGCGATCACTTTATCAAAAGCGACTATTCGCAATATTCATCAGAATATCTTCTGGGCATTTGCTTATAATACAGCATTAGTGCCCATTGCCATGGGTATTTTATATCCTTTCTTTGGCATACTACTATCTCCTGCTATCGCTGCTGGGGCAATGGCTTTATCCAGTGTCTTTGTTTTAGGAAATGCGTTAAGGCTTAAACGAATTTCATTAGAAATATAACAAAGACATTACAACAGAGGTTCATAAAGGGTAATCAATCCTTTATGAGTCTCTTTAGTTCATCTAACCTTATTTCTATAAAAATACTTCTTATCAAATCAAAAAAGGAGTACATTAGTTCCCATACTAAATATAAAAGACTCTATATAATGCCTCTTAAACATCTCCTACTTATCTTTTTGGTTATTTTTTCTTGGGGCTTTAGTTATGTAGCAACAAAAGTTGGATTAATGGAGTTGCCTCCTTTCCTCTTTGCTACATTGCGATTTGCGATTTTAATTATTCCTGCTTTATTCATTCCTTTTCCAAAAACAAAGCTATCAGGGCTCATTCTTTTTAGCCTTTCTATGGTTTTTGCGCAATTTGCATTGTTATTTTTAGCCATAAAATTAGGAATGCCCGCAGGACTAGCTTCTCTTGTCATGCAGTCACAAGCTTTTCTGACCATTATCATGGGAAGTCTCTTTCTAAAAGAAACCATTAAACCCACAACGCTAGTTGGTCTATTCATTGCAGTACTGGGGCTAACGGTTATTGGTTGTGATACCAGTACCAATATGACAATGATAGGTTTGGCATTTACCCTACTTTCAGCTCTGTCTTGGGCAATTGGAAATATTTTAATCAAAAAGTTACAGCCTATTAATAATCTGAGCTTAACTGTATGGGGATCAGTACTATCAGTTATACCGCTTGCATTATCTTCTTTAATTTTTGAAGGGATAGACACAATAACCCTAAGCCTTTCTCATTTAACCTGGGCTGGCATTTTATCTATCCTCTATTTAGGTTTTATTGCCTCACTATTAGCCTATACTCTTTGGGCACGAATGCTCTCTTATTATGCAACCAACTTAATTGCCCCTTTTTCGCTCTTAGTCCCCATCATTGGAATGAGCAGTACAGCCTTCTTTTTACACGAACATTTAACAGTATTTGAGGTAATAGGCGCAGCAATTATCCTACTGGGACTCTCTATTAATGTTTTTGGCAGTCGCATCATGCGTTTTATAAAATCTGCACAATAAAAAATGGCGACTTAATGTCGCCATTTTTTCACAATCAGCTAATAATTAAACAGCTTTTACATCTATCTTAGCGTTTTGTGCTGCTTTCGCGTAGCTTTCCATTTGATCAAAATTCATATAACGATAAATTTCAGGTGCCATCGTATGAATAGCCTCTGCATACTCCATATACTCTGCTGGCGTTGGTAGTTTACCCAACTTAGCCGCAACAGCTGCTAACTCAGCAGAAGCTAAGTAGACATCTGCACCATCCCCTAAACGGTTAGGGAAGTTACGTGTCGATGTTGAAACAGCTGTACTGTTAGGTTCGATACGCGCCTGATTACCCATACAAAGTGAGCAACCAGGAACTTCTGTACGCGCACCAACACGACCATAAATACTGTAGTAGCCTTCCTCTATCAATTGGTGTTGATCCATCTTAGTAGGAGGTGTAATCCACAATCGTGTAGGCAACTCTTTTACTTTCTCAAGAAGTTTACCCGCAGCGCGGAAGTGACCAATGTTAGTCATACAGGAACCAATAAAGACTTCATCAATCTTAGCACCTGCTACCTCAGACAATAAACGGGCATCATCTGGATCATTAGGAGCACAAAGAATAGGCTCTTTCACATCGGCTAAATCAATTTCAATCACCGCTGCATATTCAGCATCTTTATCAGCGCTTAACAATTCAGGTTTGGCTAGCCACTCTTCCATTTTCTTCGCACGGCGTTCAATGGTACGTTCGTCACCATAACCTTGGCTGATCATCCAACGTAATAAAGTAATGTTAGATTTTAAGTATTCAGCAATAGCTTCTTCTGGTAGCTTAATTGTACAACCTGCTGCTGAACGCTCAGCTGATGCATCAGAAAGTTCAAAAGCTTGCTCAACCGTTAAATTATCTAAACCTTCAATTTCCAAGATACGACCAGAGAAAATATTTTTCTTACCTTTTTTCTCAACCGTTAATAAACCTTGTTGAATAGCATAATAAGGGATCGCATGCACTAAATCGCGTAATGTGATGCCAGGTTGCATTTTACCTTTAAAACGAACCAATACAGATTCAGGCATATCGAGAGGCATAACCCCCGTAGCAGCAGCAAATGCTACCAAACCTGACCCAGCTGGGAAAGAAATACCCATCGGGAAACGTGTATGAGAGTCACCACCTGTACCAACTGTATCAGGCAATACCATACGGTTTAACCAGCTATGGATAATACCATCGCCAGGGCGAAGAGAAATACCACCACGGTTACGTATAAAGTCAGGTAATGTATGTTGTGTTGAAACATCAATAGGTTTTGGATAAGCTGCTGTATGGCAGAAAGACTGCATCACTAGATCAGCAGAGAAACCTAAACACGCTAAATCTTTTAACTCATCCCGTGTCATTGGACCCGTTGTATCTTGCGATCCAACGCTAGTCATTTTAGGCTCACAATAAGCCCCTGGGCGAACACCTTCAACACCACAAGCACGACCAACAATTTTTTGAGCTAGTGTAAAGCCCTTTCCACTGTTAGCAGGAACCTCTGGCTTTTTAAATACATCACTCACAGGTAAGCCAAGTTCTGTACGCGCTTTATCCGTTAAGCCACGCCCAATAATTAATGGAATACGTCCACCTGCACGCACTTCATCTAATAGAACGGGGGTTTTTAATTCAAAGGTCGCTAATACTTCGTCAGAATCATGTTTAGTTACTTTACCCGCATAAGGATAAAGATCAATCAAGTCACCCATATTAAGTTTAGACACATCAAACTCAATTGGTAATGCGCCAGCATCTTCCATTGTGTTATAGAAAATAGGAGCAATTTTGGTACCAAAACAGAAACCACCATCACGCTTATTAGGTACATAAGGAATATCATCCCCAAAATACCAAATCACTGAGTTAGTTGCAGACTTACGGGAAGAACCTGTACCAACAACATCACCCACATAAGCAACAGGATAACCCTTGGCTTTTACTTCTTCAATTTGCTTTAATGGACCAACAGTGCCTGGTTGATCAGGATTAATACCGTCACGAGGCATTTTTAACATCGCTAGTGCATGCAATGGTATATCAGGACGTGACCATGCATCAGGTGCAGGAGAGAGGTCATCAGTGTTAGTTTCACCAGGTACTTTAAACACAGCAATGGTTACTTTTTCTGGTAATGCTTTACGGCTTGTAAACCACTCTGCATTTGCCCATGATTCTAATACTGCTTTTGCATTTGCATTGCCTGCTTTAGCTTTTTCGGCAACATCATGGAATGCATCAAACATTAAAAGTGTATGCTTTAATTGATCGGCAGCTAAAGCACCTAATGCCTTATCATCTAAAAGATCAACTAATGTACCAATATTATAACCGCCTTGCATGGTACCTAATAATTTGACAGCCAATTCTTTACTAATTAGGGGAGAAACCGCCTCACCTTTTACAATAGCAGATAAGAAACCAGCTTTAACATAAGCGGCTTCATCCACACCTGGTGGTACTCGATTGCTAATAAGGTCAACTAAAAAAGCCTCTTCACCTTTAGGTGGATTTTTTAATAACTCTACTAAGGCTGCTGTTTGATCGGCCGTTAATGGCTGAGGAACTATCCCCATGGCAGCACGCTCTGCCACTTGTTTACGATAAGCTTCAATCACGGTTCTACCCTCTTTTTAGTTCTTAGGCTGATTAATTTATTATTAGGATTACCAGCATTCCCATTAAGATTCTCTAAAGAAGCTGCTTTCAAAGTTTTACGTGGAGGAAAGAGGGCTCCAAAGATAATAGAACTCGTGACACTTTGAAAACAGCTTCGATACGTTGAAAACCTGTCTCTGTTATTTTAATACAATATACTTATAAAGTTAAGCAAGGATAATAAATACATCTTATTTTTAATCAGCTTCCTCAAGAAGTAGCTGCTTTTCATTATAAGTATTTCTGTCTATAGACAACTATTTTTAAAATAGTTTCCTAATAGCTCAAAAACAATTTATTTAGTATAAGCTATTCTACAGATATAGCAATTAGCCTAATGTCAGAGGCATTTATTTTCAAATCTTTTTTATAAAAAGATATTACTTTGCTCTTTATCCTCTACTCTACAGATCGCCTAAAGTAACGTAACTCACGCATCCAAAACCGATTAGGATGGCAAGCCTCCATCAAATCTTGCTCGACTGGTAACGGTTCATTTTCTAACCAACCAGCTAACATCTCACCACACAAAGGTGCGGTAATCAAACCGCGCGAACCATGAGCTATATTTAAGAATAATCCATTAACCCACGAGCAAGGAGTATCAGGTATTTTCTTGGCATCTTTTATTAACACTTTATAATCTTCTAAAAAAATATCCCTCTCCGCAATAGGTCCTACAATAGGTAAATAATCGGTGGCTGTACAACGATAAGCAGCCCTTCCCTCCAAATCCTCAAGTACTAAATTGTCAACCTGTAACCGTTCGGCTAAATCTAAAGAGATAGTTTTTAGCGTTTGGATATTTTCAGCATGCTCTTGCTTACTAATCAATAAATCAACTGCATGAAAATTAAAAGTGGCACCCAAGCAGTGTTTATTATCCTTAGCGGGTGAAATATACCCATCACTACAAACTACTGAAGAAAGTGATTCACTACGTTGATTTGCAGGTAACTCTGTTGTTTGCCCTCGAATACCTTTAATCGGTAATTTAGACGTAACAGAGAACTGTTTAGTATCTTGCGCAGTTGCCAACACTACCACCTCAGCAGAAGCTAAAACATCACTTAGCCCTCTTGCATGCCATTGTTTACCATCATGTGCTAATGTAATAACATCCTGCTGGCATAACACCTCAATATTAGGATGTGTCAATAACACTTGGCATAAAACACGTGGTTTCACCCAGCCCCCTTCAGGAAAAAACAAGCCTTGATGATTAACAGATAACCCAGCTAGTTGACTTGCCCCTTCTTGGGTAACTGGTGACAATAGCGAAGAAGAAAAAGACTCTGCTAACTGTTGCTGCCGTTTCAACTCTTTGTCATCAAAAGCCAACTGTAAAAGGCCACAGTCATCCCAATCATCACCTTTGTTTAAAACGCCTTGTGCAGTTAACGTCTCTAATAACCGACGAGTATAGCCAAACCCCTCAAGTAATAAACGTGACTGCAGAGTTTGATGAGCCGATAATTTCAAATACAGAATACCCTGAGCATTCCCCGACCCGGCCCTCGCTACTTCTTCCCTCTTCTCTAACACAACTACTTGCCAACCTCTAGCGGCCAAACTAGCGGCTGTTGAAGCGCCTGCCACGCCGGCACCAACAACAATAGCCTTGCGCTTTGTAAAAACAGGGGCAGGCAATCGACAGTACCAAGGAGGAATAATATCCGTACGAGATATTTTTTTGTCAGTATTTCCAACAAAATGTCCAAAAAGCATTTCGCGTTTATTAGCAAACCCAACATCTTTATCAATGGCAAAACCTGCTTCAATCAAGCCTCGGCGCACAAAGCCCGCGCTAGTAAAGGTTGCTAACGTAGTGTCATTTTTAGATAAGCGCGCTAATTGCGTAAATAAATCGTCCGTCCACATTTGTGGATTCTTAGCAGGTGAAAAACCATCTAAAAACCATGCATCCACTTGAGCATTTAATTGCGGTAACTGCTCGTGTACATCTCCCACTAACAAGGTTAATACCACACGGCCATTAGCAAATACAAAACGCTGATACCCCTCATGAACAGCCACATATTGCTCAAGCAAAGCATCGCGCCACTCAGCCAACTCATCCCATAATGACAAGGCTTGTGTTAAATCATCTTTAGTAAGCGGGTGTTTTTCAACTGAAATAAAGTGCAGTATTGTATTGATCGGTGCTATTTGCTCAAATAACCGCCAGCTGCATAAAAAATTTAGCCCTGAACCAAATCCCGTTTCACCAATAACAAAAAAATCATGATCTTTTAACTGCTTAAATCTATCAAACAACTGATTATGTTTTAAAAAAACATACTCCGTTTCTTCTAACCCTGAAGCTTTTGAAAAATAAACATCATCAAATTCTGTTGAGATAGGTTGCCCTTGTTCATCCCAAACAAGATCAGCATAATTAATCTTTGTCATAGCTAGCCATTAGTCATAAAGATTAATTATTATACCTAGAATCTAGTAAATAAATTAATCATTCCTCAAATCTGGCTTAACTAACAATGTTCTACTCAGTATTTAATAAAAATATACTTTACACCACAAAAAAATTTTAAATAAACTCAAAGTACTAGATCATAGCAGCGCAGTCTTAAATTTAAAGACGCTACTGATTAATAATATTTAATGTAATGCCACAGATTATCCATTTAGAGATCTTTCTCTTACCAATAAAAAACCCCATAAATGACTTTATGGGGTTCTAATAAGATATTGCTAATTAGACACTGTAATATAATTCATACTCTAATGGGTGTACGAATGTTCTTACTTTAATTTCCTCTGCTGCTTTTAGCTCAATATAAGCATCAATAAGTCCATCATTAAACACGCCACCTTTGGTTAAAAACTCACGGTCAGCGTCTAATGCTTCTAATGCCTCTTTTAAACTTCCACACACTTGAGGAATTGCTTTTGACTCTTCTGGTGGTAAATCATATAAATTCTTATCTGCTGCATCGCCAGGATGAATTTTATTTTGGATTCCATCAAGCCCTGCCATTAACAATGCTGCAAATGCAAAATATGGGTTAGCCGCCGGGTCAGGAAAACGTGCTTCAATACGACGAGCTTTAGGACTAGTCACGTAAGGAATACGAATAGAAGCCGAACGGTTACGTGCTGAATACGCTAACATAACAGGTGCTTCAAAGCCTGGAACTAAACGCTTATAAGAGTTTGTTGATGGGTTAGTGAATGCATTTAATGCTTTACCATGCTTGATAATACCACCAATAAAGTACAACGCAGTATCAGAAAGCCCTGCATAGCCCTCACCTGCAAAAGTATTTTTACCATCCTTAGCTATAGATAGATGCACGTGCATACCTGAACCATTATCACCATAAAGTGGTTTTGGCATAAAAGTCGCCGTTCTACCATAAATATCTGCTACATTGTGGATCACATATTTTAACGTTTGCACCTCATCAGCTTTTGCTACTAACGTGTTAAACTTAACACCAATTTCATTTTGACCTGCTGTTGCGACTTCATGATGATGAACCTCAACCACTTGCCCCATTTCTTCCAATGCATTACACATCGCCGTACGAATTTCATGGTCATGATCAACAGGTGGCACAGGGAAATAACCACCTTTCAAACCAGGGCGGTGACCTCTGTTGCCATCTTCAAAATCAGCATCTGTATTCCAACAGCCTTGCTCAGAAATAATTTTAAACATAGAACCAGACACATCAGACTTATATTTAACTTCATCAAAGATAAAAAACTCAGGCTCTGGACCAACAAATACAGTGTCACCAATACCTGTTGATTTTAAATACTCTTCAGCACGTCTAGCCACACCACGAGGATCACGGTCATAACCTTGCATAGTTGCAGGTTCAATGATATCACACACAATAATTAAGGTAGGCTCAACAGTAAAAGGATCTAACACCGCTGTATTGTCATCAGGCATTAGGATCATATCCGAGGCTTCAATCCCCTTCCATCCCGCCATTGATGAACCATCAAACATTTTACCAGCTTCAAAGAAATCCTCATCCACATCACGTGCTGGCATTGATAAATGTTGTTGTTTACCTTTAGTATCGGTAAAACGTAAATCGATCCACTTTACATCATGCTCTTTAATTAATTGCATTGTCTTTGACATAATCGTCTCCAAAAGATATGGCTAACCGCTAAAGTATTTCTAGCAAATATAAAATATCCCACTGATAGGGCTATCATAAACCTTATACTTACAAAAGCAAATTATATGCCACTCTCAAAAACCATAATTTACAGTAGACTAAAACAGTTCCACTTTTAATAACGCACCAAAATAGCACATATACTCTTATAGAAGCGCTATAACAGTGCAGTCTATCATGGATTTAGATTCACTATTTTTCCTGGATTTAAAATATTCTTAGGATCAAAAGCACTCTTTAATGCACGCATCATATCCAACGCATCTTCACCGTGTTCTTCTACAAGAAAAGGCATCTTATGAACTCCCACCCCATGCTCACCTGTGCAAGTACCATCCATAGCAATAGCACGCCGTACAATACCATAGTTAATTCGCTCCATTTCAGCAACTTCTTCTGCATTTTCAGGGTCAATTAACAAGATTACATGGTAATTACCATCACCAACATGCCCTACAATAGTGTAAGCAATAGTTGACTTTGCTAACTCTTCAATTGTTACATCAATACTCTCGGCCAATCTTGAAATGGGTACACACACATCTGTACTCACACCTCGACAACCTGGTTTTAACTGCATCGAGGCAAAAAATGCATTGTGCCTTGCCGTCCATAATTTATTGCGATCTTCTGTCTGTGTAGCCCAATTAAAATCCTGCCCTCCAGTTTCTTTTGCGATCTCTTGTACCATAGTAGACTGCTCTTTTACCCCGTCAGGAGTACCATGAAACTCAAACAAAAGCACAGGAGACTCATTCAAGTTAAGATGACTGTATTGATTAACTGCCTTTACGGCTGCCGTATCCATGATCTCGACCCTCGCCACAGGAATTCCCATTTGAATAGTAGAAATAACACATTGCACAGCATCTTGTACGCTAGGAAAACTACAAATAGCAGCTGAAATACCCTCAGGCTGAACATGAAGCTTAACAGTGACCTCAGTGATAATTCCGAGCGTTCCCTCACTTCCGACGAAAACAGCAGTTAAATCATAACCTGCCGAAGACTTCTTAGCGCGACTACCCGTACGAATCACCTTCCCTTCCGCCGTCACCACAGTTAAAGAAACCACATTATCACGCATCGTTCCATAACGCACGGCATTAGTACCGGACGCGCGTGTTGCTGCCATCCCCCCTATTGTTGCATCAGCACCGGGATCAATTGGGAAAAACAGCCCCATATTACGCGTTTCATGATTTAACTGCTTACGCGTTACACCGGCCTGCACTGTTGCGGTTAAATCCTCGGGATTAATTGCTACAATATGGTTCATTTCTGATAAATCAATTGTTACTCCCCCAGAAAAAGGCAATACATGCCCTTCAATAGAAGACCCTGCACCAAAGGCAATCACAGGTACCCCATACTCATGACATAACTTCACTACTGTGACCACATCCTCTGTTGATCTTGCAAAAACTACTGCATCAGGAGGGCAAGTTGCATACATAGACTCATCACGCCCATGATGCTCCCTAACAGCCAACGCAGTAGAAACACGATCGCCTAGAGCAACAGTTAACGCATCTAAAAAAAGAGGGGGGACAGGTCTTCTTACACAAGTATTCATATATATCCTAAAAATAACTAATCAATTCATAAATAATATTAGTCAACATTACACCACGACAAATAATTATTTCAATGGAGTTTCGACATAAAAAACCAATATTAACGTAATCAATTTCTTACACAGTCAAAACAGAACTATCGTATTTAATGACAAAGCGGTTTATCATAGCCCAATAATTAAGATGAATAACAGAGAAAATACAAACAACTACAGACATGATAATGCGTAAATCTGCCGATTTTTTTATGATACAAACCATGCTAATTATCTGTATTACATGGAGCTTACAACAAATAGCGATCAAACTTGCTGCGAGTGATATAACGCCCATTATGCAAGCCAGCCTACGTAATGGTATTGCTGCATTACTCGTCGGTTTAATGATCATCATAAAAAAAGGTTGGAATACCTCATGGAAAGGAACGCTTAAACCTGGAATCATTACTGGTATCATATTCGCTTGCGAGTTTCTATTCATAGCACTGGGGCTACAGTATACCTCTGCATCACACATTGCCATATTTCTTTATACTGGACCCATATTCACTGCCCTAGGACTAAATTTTTTTGTTGCCTCCGAGCATTTAAAACCACTGCAATGGATAGGAATTACTATCTGCTTTATGGGAATAATCACTGCATTTGGTAGTAGTCTCCTACAAACCGAAATAGACATAACCAGCTTGTTAGGTGATTTTTTTGGACTTCTTGCTGGCCTTTTTCTAGGCTCAATCACTGTTATCATCCGCTCAACCAAACTTTCAGAAGCTCCACCCACATTAACGCTTTTCTATCAACTAATCATTGGCTTTATCATACTCCTTATTATTGCTCTTGCTTCTGGGCAAATAGCCACCTTCAATCTTACACCAATAGCAATCAGTAGCCTCATATTTCAAGGCGTTATTGTTTCCTTTATTAGCTACCTCATTTGGTTTTGGTTATTACGACAATATGTAGCAACAACACTCACTATCTTCACTCTAATGACCCCTATATTTGGCGTAGGATTTGGCGTACTGATTTTAAACGACAAACTCACCGTTAACTTTATAATTGGCGCAATACTCATCTTACTAGGCATACTATTTGTCAGTAACGAAACCAATATTTCGCGCCTTATTAAGCGCTTACATAAATAAAAAGAGAGAAAAAATTGCAATTACATGAATGGACACAAGAACCAAAAAAAGCAATCGCTCTACAAAAACAACTAGCCTCCAAGGTAGAAAGAAACGATCGTCTCCCAACCCCAATAAATTTTATTGCAGGTGTTGATATAGGCTTTGAAAAAC